>JACDDJ010000316.1 GCA_013817065.1 Acidobacteriota bacterium | reverse complement strand
GATCCCGGCGACGTGGGTGCCGTGGCCATATGCGTCGCCGGTGCCGCGGCCGCCGGTGAAGTCGACCGACGCGACGACCCGGTTCTTCAGCGCCTTATGATTGCTGATCCCCGAGTCGATCACCGCGACGCCGATGCCGCGACCGGTGTAACCGGGCAGACCGCCGATGCCGCTGCGAACCTGGTCGGCGCCGGTGGCCTGCGTGGTGACCGCCATCATCCGGAACACCTTCGCGTCACCCGAGATCTGCGGCACCGCGGGATCGTTCGAGAGCGCGAGCAGCTGCTCGGGAGTGACATCGAGGACGGAGCCATGGCGAAGGCGCTTCTTGACCGTCGCGCCGTGGCGGGAGGCGATCGCTTCGATCGCCTCGGCGCTGCCCGGGAGGATGACGGGCGTGCGGTCCTGCGAACCTGCGCTGATTCGCTTGGTCAGGTCACTCGACATCCGGGGACGCTGCTCGGCGGCGATGGTCACCGACGAGCAAAGCAGGGCGAAACTTGCGGCCATGGCAATGAAGACAGGCCGGCTGCGACGAGATGTGAGAACGATTTGGGACATGAGTTGGATCACCGGTATGGGAAAAAGAACGTCTGCAGCCGATAAGGCACAGGTAATGCCAATTCGGCGCATATAGATAAGAGGCGAGTGGATGACCGCACGGCGCGCCGTTTTTCTTAGGAAATTCGACGATTTTCGTGCGGGCGAGGGAGCCGCTCGGTCGGCGCCATGGCGGCCGGCGCTCCCGTCGGCTCGCGCACAGCCAATGTGTTGGCCGCACCTCGCTACCGGGTTGACGGCGCCTCAGTCACCGTCTTTGAAGCGCTTATGTTCCAATCACTTGCAGCAATGGGCCAAGAAATTGGCCGGTAGGTCAACTTTTGAATAGAAGGCTCAAAGTCACGCTCGCGGCGGTGCTCGCGCTGCTCGCGATTGGCGCTCTGGCGTGGTGCCGCGCCGACGGTCCCCGCACCTCGGTTTCTTCCGACGGCGGTCGCATCACCGCGTCGATCCGGAGCGAACCAACGGTCTACAACCGCTACCTCACGAACTCCGCGGCCGGCGACCTCCTCTCGCGCCTGACGGACGGACGGTTGATCGTCCTGAACCGCAGCACGGACGAAGTCGAGCCGGCGCTGGCGGAGCGCTGGACGCAATCGCCTGATGGATTGAGTTACACGTTGTCGCTCAGGCGGGACGTCCGCTTCTCGGACGGCGAGCCGTTCACCTCCGCCGACGTGCTGTTCTCCGCGCGCGTCCTCTACGACCCCGACCTCGCCAGTCCGCTCGGCGCTTCGTCGATGATCGAAGGCAAGCCGCTCGCCTTTGGCACGCCGGATCCGTGGACCGTCACCGTCACCCTGCCCAGCCCGTTCGCCCCTGGCATCCGCCTCCTGGAGAATCTCCCGATCCTGCCGCGACACAAGCTCGAAGCGGCGTTCAACGAGCAGCGCCTGCGCGAGGCCTGGCGCGTCGGAACACCGCTCTCCGAGCTCGCGGTGCTCGGCCCGTTCGTCCTCGAGGAGCACGTGACGGGTCAACGGCTGGTGTTGACCCGCAACCCCCATTACTGGCGCCGCGACGCCAGCGGCACAGCGCTGCCCTATCTCGACGGGATCACCATCCTCGTGGTGCCTGACCAGAACACCGAGGCGCTGCGACAACTTTCGGGCGAGATCGACCTGATGGTAAACGGCGACATCCGGCCCGAGGACTACGCCGGGTTCAAGGCCGCCGCGGACCAGGGACGCCTCGTGCTTCACGATGCCGGGGTCGGCACCGACCCGAACTTTCTCTGGTTCAATCTCACGGCGGCCGCCCGTGACCGGTTGCCCTGGTTGCATGACGCGCGTGTTCGCCAGGCGATCTCGTACGCGGTGGACCGGCAAGCGATCGTGGACACCGTGTATCTCGGGGCCGCCGTGCCGATTCACGGTCCCGTCTCGCCGGCCAACCGCACGTGGTATTCGGCGACGGCGCCGCAGTATCCGCACGACCCGCAGAAGGCGACGGCGCTGCTGACCGCTGCGGGGCTGGCGGACCGCAACGGCGACCGCATGCTCGACGACGCGCGCGGACGCCCGGTGCGCTTCTCGATCCTGACAAACACGGGCAACACACTCCGGGAGCGCACTGTCTCGCTAGTCCAGGCGCATCTCGAGGAGGTGGGCATCGCGGTCGATCTCGTCAGCCTCGAACAACGGGCCCTGGGACAGACCATCGAGAAAGGCGAGTACGACGCGATCTACTTCGGGACGCAGGCAAGCTCGCTCGATCCGGCGCTCAACCTCGCCTTCTGGAGCAGCGGCGGTGACTTTCACCTGTGGAATCCGCAGCAGCCCGCGCCGGCGACCCCGTGGGAGGCCGAGATCGATTCGCTGATGGACCGGCAAGCTGCGGCGTCCTCGCAGCCTGAGCGGCAGCGGCTCTTTGCCGAGGTCCAACGCATCTTCGGCGAACAGCTCCCGGTGATTCATTTCGTCGCGCCCAGGGTCACCATCGCGGTGAGCCCGCGGGTCCGCAACGTCACACCGGTCGCACAACCACCACACGTCCTGTGGAACGCCGAGATGCTGGCGGTGGACCGAAAGTAATCGATGGGCCCATTCGCGACCTTCATGGCGCGCCGCCTGGCGCGCGCCTGCGTCCTGGTGATCGTGGTCGCGTCAGCGGCAGTGCTGCTGGTGCATCTCGCGCCTGGCGATGCGGTGACGGAACTGGGCCTCGATCCGGCCCGCGCCGCCGCCGAACGCAGCCGGCTCGGACTGGATCGGTCATTCGCGAGCCAGTACACCGACTGGGCCGGTCGGTTACTGACGCTGGACCTGGGTCAGTCCGTTCGCTTTCAACGGCCGGTCGTGGACCTCCTGATCGAACGAGTGGGTTACACGCTGCTTCTCGGCCTGGCGGCGCTGATCCTCGCGCTCGGCATTGGCCTGCCGGCCGGGGTGCTGACCGGTCAGCGGCGCGGCGACCTGCTCTCTCGCGGCATCGCCGCCATCTCCTTGCTGCTACTCTCGACGCCACCCCTCGTCACCGCGCTGGTGTTGCTGTTGGTCGCGTCCCGAACCGGCTGGTTCCCAAGCGGCGGACTGGGTGTGCCGGACGGCAGCGGTCCGATGGCGGCTCTCGAGATCGCGTTTCGATATCTGCCGCTCCCGGCCTTCGCGCTCGCGTTGCCGATCGCGGCATCCCTCGAACGACTGCAATCGCAGGCCGTCGCCGAAGCGCTCAGGGATCCCTGCGTAGTCGCGGCCCAGGCACGCGGCCTGTCTGCGTCACGGGTGATCTGGGTCCACGCGTGGCGGCTCTCGCTGAAGCCCGTGCTCGGCGTCCTCGGCATCGTGATCGGCTCGGTTCTGAGCGGCTCCTTTGTCGTCGAGTACGTGATGTCCTGGCCCGGTCTCGGCAACTTGATGTTCGAGGCGCTGACCGCACAGGATCTTCACCTTGCCGCCGGTTGCGCGGCGATGGGTGCGGCGTTGTTGTCAGTCGGGCTGCTCTCGACCGATATCGCCCTGGCGTCGGCCGACCCGGGCACCCTCGAGTCCGCATGATCGATCGCACCCGACTCGTTGGCGGCGGGCTGCTCGCGCTGATTCTCCTGGCCCTCGCGGCGACGCCCGTGCTGTCTCCGAATCCGCCCGACGTGCTGTTCCAGGATCTTGCGTTCGCCCCGCCAATGCGTCCGCGGATCGTGGACGAGAACGGCATCCGCCGCCCGTTTGTGTATCCCTGGCGGCTGACGGATCGCCTGACGCTGCAGTTTCAGCCGGATACGAGCCGTCCACGTGAGATCAAGTTTTTCGAGAACGGCCGGGTCGCGTCGACCAGCCCGGAAGCATGGTTCCTCCTCGGCGGTGATCCGCTCGGACGGGACGTCTTCTCCAGGCTCCTCGCCGGCGGACGACTCTCGTTCGGCGTTGCCTTCTTTGCCGCTCTCCTTGCGGTGGCGCTCGGCTCGACGCTGGGTGCCGCGGCCGGGTTTGCCGGCGGCCGGACTGACCGGATCATCACCGCCGTCGCAGATCTCGTCATCGTCCTGCCGCTCCTCTACGTGGTGCTGACCCTGCGCGCCTCTCTGCCACTGGTTCTCGATCCGGCGCAGATCTTCTGGATGATGGTCGCGTTCATGGGGCTGGCGACGTGGCCGGTTCCTGCCCGAGGGGTGCGAGCGATCATCGCGGCGGAGCGACAGAAGCCGTACGCAGAATCTGCGTACGCGGTGGGGGGAGGGCCGCTGCGAATTCTGCTACGTCATTTGCTTCCGGCGGCGGCCGGTCACATCGCAATTCAAGGATTGCTGTTGTTTCCTGCGTTTATCTTCGCGGAAGCCACCCTCTCGTTCGTGGGACTGGGATTTGCGGACCCCACTCCCAGCTGGGGGAACATGCTCCACGACGCTGCGGGTATCGCGGCGATGACGCGAGCGCCATGGCTCATGGCCCCCGCCGCGGTGATCGTGCTCACCGTGGTGGCGATCCAGCTGGTGATCCGGGGGAGTGAGACCAGGGCCCGACCGCGCCAGGGGCTTTCAGCGCGCGCGGCGGTCTGATGCCCAAACAGAAACGCGACGATTGTTCCAAAACGGCACAGTCGAGAGCGCTCCAGCGCCACTTCCGACTCCCCATCGCCACCCGTAAATAGCACAAAACAAGCGGCTTAGATCCAAGCATCGTCAGCTCTTCTGGGTGGCTGACGAATTGCTGAACTCCAGTCATTCCTACGAATGTCTGTAGATATCTATTCGCTGAAAGGCAGGAAGTCGTGACCGGATTGGGCCGAATTTTCTTTGCGGCGCTTACGGCGCTGGCCATCGTCGCCGTGCCGGCAACAGCAGCGAGCGATGACAGGCCAGGCAGCACCCCGAATCAGATCCGCGGCCGGGCCGGGGACCACCGCAAGCTCGATCGGGCGCTGAACGACCGGTCGAACAGCGCCGGCTGGTCGCGCGTGATCGTCACGGCGAATGGCGCCGTTGACGTCAGCGACGTTGTGGTCAAGCTTGGCGGACGTTTCGGACGCCGCCTCGAGTTGATCAATGGGCGCGTCGTCGAACTGCCGAACGGATTGCTCAAGAAGCTCGCCGAGCACCCGTCGATCGCGCGCATCGACGACGACCGGCCGACCACCGGGCTCATGAGCCACGTCACGGCGCTGACCGGCGCTCGCACCGTGCAGCGCAGCCTTGGCTTCGACGGCGCCGGCATTGGTGTGGCGGTCATCGATTCGGGCATCACGTCCTGGCACGACGACCTCACGTACTCGGGCAGCAGTGCGGCGGTCCAGATGCAGGGCAATCAGCGCGTCGCCGCGTTCGTGGATTTCGTGAACGGCGCACCTATTCCCTACGACGACAACGGCCACGGGACGCACGTCAGCGGGATCATCGCCGGCAACGGCTACGACAGTCGCGGCAGCAATGCCGGCATTGCGCCTGCCGCCCACGTGGTGAGCCTCAAGGTGCTCGATCGGCAGGGACGCGGCGTGATCAGCGACGTCATCGCTGCTCTCGACCATGCCGTCCGCAATCGCGCCCGCTACAACATCCGCATCGTGAATCTGTCAGTCGGCGCCGCCGTGACGTCCTCGTACCGCACCGACCCGTTGACGCTCGCGGCGAAGCGCGTCGTGGATGCAGGCATCGTCGTCGTCACCGCCGCAGGCAACCTCGGTCAGAACCAAGCGGGTGAGTCGCAGTGGGGCGGCATCCTCGCTCCCGGCAATGCGCCGTGGGTCCTGACGGTCGGTGCGTCGACGCACCAGGGAACACTGAACCGGAACGATGACGCGGTGACTGGATTCAGTTCGGCGGGGCCATCCGCGATCGACTACGAGGCCAAGCCCGACCTCGTCGCTTCGGGCATGGGTATCGTCTCGTTGAGCGATCCCGGCAGCCTCTTTTACCAGACCAAACCTGGATACCTGGTCGACGGCAAGGTCGACA
>JACDDJ010000315.1 GCA_013817065.1 Acidobacteriota bacterium | reverse complement strand
CTCATACAGGCTCCTGATCGTCTCAAGGTCGCGCAGCGCGGCTGCTCGGCCCGGATCAGCAGTCTCCGCTGTTTGCTCGCGCCACTCAGCGACGTGCTGCGGGCTCACGAATGGAACCAGACGCGGCGGTTCACCCGGTCGATCACGCACAAACATTGGCGGCGAGTCGATCATCGCCTGTCGGACCCGATCGTCGGCACCCAGAAACAGCAAGTCCCGCTCGACTGGATCGAGGTTCCGGGTGGCCGTTCGAATCTCCTGCGCCTGCATTTCCCGCAGCAGCTGCGCGATCGGATCGGTCGGTGGTGCAGAGACGGGCGCGCTCAGGGCGGCGATCTGCGCGACGATCGGCTTGTGGTGCGTCTCCAGCCAGCCTGCCAGCGATGCGAGGGCGGCTTTCGCTGCGACCTTGTCAGCCGCCTCCCGTCCGATGGGCGTCAGCTTTTCGTCTTCGCTATGCGCCTGTAAGGCTTCATCGAGCTGCGAGGTCAACGCGATCGCGTTCCGGAGATCCCGATCGAGCGCGGCGATAAATCCATGACTCGCGGGACTCAGAATGCGATCAAGCTGGTCCACGGTCAGCCTTGCGTTGAGTCCGACTGCCTCAGCCACTTTCTTTCGAGCCATTTACCTGACCTCCACTTTGCCAGCAGCGATCGCCTCAAGCTCCGCACCGACCGCCAGAGGATCGTGCCTACTGATTACCCTGCGAGCGGGCGCGCCGCCCGCATGATGGGCGCCGCCACCCAGCGAGGATTGAAATGCGAACTTGCTGGTGACCAATTCGCCGGCCATAAACTCCGCGAGGGTAAGTTTGGCGCCGGGCTCCGACTGGCTGAAGGTTTTGTCGTTCGTGATCTGGCCATCGGGACCGACCGTGAACCCCGCATCCCGGGCCCGCTGTTCCATGAACTGCCGCGCATCGGGACGGCCGTTTGATTTTGAAAATTCGTAGTTGACTGCATTTCGAAGCCGCTCGTCGGCCAGCGCGCCCCTCGCAGTGGCGAGCTCCTCCTCGGCAGCGGCGGCTCGGGCTTTCTCGGCTGCCGCCGCCGTCTCCAGCTCGGTGACCTTCGGGTCGGTCGCTGGCTTCGCCTTCAGCGCCGCGTATTCGGCTGGGTCGATCCCGTCGAAGGTCTTGAGGCGCTGGTTCAACGAACGATTGTTCTCGCGAAACTCCGCCAGCTTGGCCTGAGCCTCCTGCAGATCGCTGGCCTTGGTGAAGCCCGCTGGCTCGCCATCGAGCTGTAGATGAAACTTTTCGTCCGCGCCCTTCTCATAGAACATACGCAGCGGATCCGGGACGTCATCGAGGCCGTCGACGATCGGCCGCACCTTCAACTGTTCGGTCATTTGACTGGTTCTCCTTTTACGCGTGGCCAAGCGGCACCCTCGTGCGCATCATCCGGAGTTCACCGATCACCGCAGTGGTCCGACGCTCGATCTTGGCGATCTTCGCCTGCATCGCACGTTCGACGATACCGATCGTCATCGTTTTGAATTCATCAGGCGTCTTGTCCGCCGGGATCGCGCTGATCCGTGTCATCACGGCTTCTAGGTCCCCGCCCATCGGTTCAGACAGATCGGCGGTGAGCTGCGCGATTGTTTTTTCCCGCTCTACAGAAGTCATGGGTCTCGCTCCTTTGTCATGTCATCCCTCGGTCAGCTGAATTCGCATCAGTGAACCTTCCGGTCGTCCGCTCTGAGATCCGCCGGAACCGCCTCGCCAGGCGCCGTTCTGGCGAGCTGATCAAGGAGCGCAATCGCCAAATCGACCGCACGCGGATCGGCGGCGACGGCATTCGCGAAGCTGAGATCGCGGCGCTCCTCCACTTCGACATCGACCACTTGCCCAGCGAGGCCGAGCGCCAAACGTTCGCCGATGACGAGCGCCGGCATCAGGGTCGCCAGCTTTTGGGCCAGCAACATGACGGACGTGAAACCTTCGACGCTCCCCTCCGCCTTGGCTCGAAGTCGGGCCAAGGATTGAGGGTTCGCGAGTGCGTCCAAGATCGCCCGGCTGGGAACGAGCGCGACGTTCTGTAGTGCTTTGAACGAGCGGCGGTGTCGAGAAAGCGCGTCCTGCTGCTCTTTGGCGAACTGATCGCGCTGTTCGCGGTCTACGTGCTTATCCCACGCCTCGGCGCGGGCGACCCAGTCTCCGCTCCGCGACCAAATTTCCCAGCGACGAGGGAGGCGTTGGCGAGCGGGCGGCGGTTGGTGATCACATGCGGTTCGACAGAGCGTCCACGCTTTCATCAGCGAGCGTGCCGCTCCAAGATCGCGATAGTGCGCGAATGCGTGGAACTGGCGCGAAGATTCGCCCTCCTGACGTTCCCACGGCGCCTGTTCCTCCATCCTTGCCCCCCATTTGCCGCTCATGTGCCGTTCAGTGCCGCACGTCGCTTGGTCTCACCGGTTCACGGAGGTGATCGGCGAATAGTTTCTCGATAAGCGCCTCTACCTCGGTCAACTGCTCGCGGGCCAGCGCGATCTGCCGTTGACTCTCGACCGGCGCGCTGGGATCAATGCCGTCGATCAATTGATCCGAGGACCGCAGAAGCGCGATCAATCTCTGTCGTGCGTCATTCATCGCTTGACCGTCTTCCGGAACCACTTGACCTCATTGGAGGGTCTCGGAGAGCACGAGCAGCTCGCGCAGGTCGTCGCGATGCAGCCGCAGCCGGTCGATATCAGCCGGCCTGAGTTGCGATTGCGGCCCGATCACTCGGAACCCGGAATCTGTTGCCACCAGGCGGCAGCCCCGCGCCTCGTAAGTCCAGAGGATCTGCAGTGCCGTGAGTGACACGGCCAGCCCGCTGGCGAGCACAACGGTTTTAGAACTTGTAGCCATAGTCGTCGTCATCGTCTTGTTCCTTTGTGGCGAAAGTGAGTCTCTCGTGCGGTGCCAGCAGAAATGTTGGCAGGTGTAACGATCGTCTGTGCTCCTGTTGCCCTCCTTGTGTCGAAGTGCACGCCTACCACCGTGTTTTCCGATCCGATCCGCTCTTGTGTCTCCCGATCCTGTCTTTGATCTCTCACCCGATCCGCTGCAAGCCGGTGTCTGAATCGGTCCAACCGTGCACTGGTCAACCGAGACGGCGCACGGGTGCTGCTGTGACCGGAGGGGTCGCTGGGTGTAGATCCGTGAAGATCTCCCGGAAGATCTTTCTTAAGTTGACCCCTGTGATGAGTAAGAAGAACGTTCGGTGCGTCCACAGGTCCACAGTCCACACTTACTGACATACGGTGGTCCACAACGGGGGTGGATGCCTCTCGCTCTGACTTACGGTGGTCCACACCTGACATACGTGAGTCCACAGGTAGCTGAAGGCGATCGTTCGCTCGCTTCGACCGCATCCATTCACGTTTCCGGGTGCGGCGATGGGCGAGACGTTCAGCGGCAACCCGCTCAGGAGTCCACGCGGGCGTCTCCGCGACGACTGCGAGCACGTCCTCGACGGAATGCCCGGCCGCGATCCAGTCGAACACGTCAGCGTGATGCGCGAGTCCCGGCAGGTCGACCACCCGGACCTCGATGCCGAGTCCGTCACAGCTCGCGGCCACCCGCTCGGCGTGCTGCGCTCCTGCCGCGTCACGATCCGCGAAGATCACGAGCGAGCGGCACCCTTGGTTCCACAGATCGTCCGCCCAGGCGGAGGACCACGAGCCGGCCCCGTTCGGTCCGCACGTCGCGGGCAGGCCGAGTGCCCACAGGCAATCGACGGCCTTCTCACCCTCGCTCAGATACACCGTGGAGGCGCCAGCAAGCTCCGGGAGCCGATAAAGTCCGACGCTGGACCCATGCAGGCCCCACTTCCATTCGCGGGCCGTAAACAGCGCCGGGACGCGCCACCGGAAGGACTTATCGCTGCGCCGGACCTTCTGCGCCACCAGCACGCCGTTCAGGTCCACGTAGTCGTAACTCGCGACGATCGTCGGCGCCACCGGCACTCGACGCGGACCGCTGAACAGATCGGCCATCGTCAAGCTCAACGCGCCGACAACCTTCGTCGTTGAGCAGCCCCCGAAGTCCTTCACGAGCGCGGTCTCGCCGTCTCGGGTGACCACGAGGCTGGGATTGCGGTCGTGATGCGCGGGGCACGTCGCTCGAACCGCATCGCGGCCTTGGCTATCGCGTTTCGGCAGGATGCGGCACCCGTGGCTGCGGAGCGCGGACACGAGGCAGTCGTAGGGATGCTCGCTCATCGCGGCCCCCCGACCTTACCGGCGAGCTGCTCGTGTGAATTTTGACCAGCGCGGAGACCGGTCAGGATGGCGGCGACAAGGGCTTTTACAATCGCCTGCTCGCGGGCGGACAGCTCACTATCGGAAGGGGCCGCCGGCGACGTGGGGAGTGCCGAAGCGCGGCTCATCGCGGTGCTCCGACCTTGGCCACGAGCCACGCGTCCACCTGCGCCTCATCCCAGCCGATGCATCGAGGAGCGAGCCGGATGGGGGGAGGGAACTGCCCACGAGAGATGAGCCGATCGAGGGTGCTTTTCGACACCCCAATACGGTCCAAAACCGCTGTCAGGCGCAAGATTCGGACAAACCGCTGCGACACGCGACGACTCCATAACGCACGGGTGTTTCCGCGTCATCATCATCATCGTCATCATCGTCGTCGGGGTTCCGCGCTTCAGGAGTAAGCGCGGAGTCAGCAGGTTGGGGTCCGTGCGGTTCGCACACGGACTACGGAAGCATAGCACGAACTCTCAGAGCAAACCAAGAGCCTGCGCTACAAGGTAGTGGGTCAGTTTGAAACTCAGGGATACCGCGGACGTCTGAAAAGTACACCCGCGGCGCGGAATGAGAAGAGAGCCTACAATCGGCGCATGAGTCCACAGCTTCTTTCTGCGATCTTGCTCGTCACTATGTTCGGGCGAGATGATACGCAGCTGCAACGAACGCCGATCAGTGTTGTACTCGCGTGCGAAGACTCGCAGCGCATGACAGTTACGATTCGGAACGGGGGAACGGCCGATACGGCCGTCATTTTTGGCGTTGTGCTCGCGAACGGTAGCAAGTACCTCGTCGAAGACATGACCATGCAGGTCACGACCGGCAGCGGCCGACTGGTCGAGCAGAACAAGTACCATCCGCGGCATTATCCAAGCGGCATCGCTGGTCGCGCCGACGACTGGATCGTCCCGCTTCCGGCTGGTACATCGTATTCGCTTGTCCTCGCAGCGGCGGATTTCGTCGTTGGCGCCAACCAAGAACGACGCGATTCCTTCCCGCCAGATGCGCTGATCTCGTTGCGGCTGCCAATCAGAGGCCCCACCCAAGCGCCAAACTCGGATGTAACTGGCCTGCGACTCTTTCGAGTTTGGACCGGGAGCACAATGCTCAGGTCCAACGAAATTGCTGTTTCAGAACGCTGTCAATGAGGCAGTCTCAACCGCGCTATCCAAACTGACCCACTACCCGCTACAATCCGGCCAACATTGTCAGTGACCAGGTCGTTCCGTCGACGGAACGACTGCCCGAGTCGGTCAGTATCGACCCTCGCCGTAAATTCGCGGATCGGTGACCATTTTACGTGGTCCCTGGCATGGCGTTCGCGACGAGGTGACTCGCCGGTAGCCTCCTCCAACGTGCCGGCGCCGGCACGACCTCCGCGCTCAGCGTCGCTTCGGCGTTCGCCGGCCGCACCCTTCAGGGTCGTTTCATGCATGAACCGACTGTCGCCTTCTGCCGCCTTAGTGGCCTCGCTGCTTCCTTCGCCAGTGGCCTCTCGCAAGGTCGTTTGGGCGTGCACGCCCCGACCACCCGCCTGCTTTATCTGGGCGGGAGGCGGATCGAAATCGGTGAGGTGGTCTGCTGCATCTCGCAAGGGCGTTCCGGCGCCGGAACGACTGCCGCTTTCTGCGACTGCGATCGCTCTGGCGTTCGCCGGTGACCGCATGCAGTGTCGTATCAGGCACGATACGACCTTGCGACTCAGCCTCTGCGCCTCCTCAATG
>JACDDJ010000314.1 GCA_013817065.1 Acidobacteriota bacterium | reverse complement strand
GGTGTACATCCCGCCGCTCGCGAGCCGCAGGTCCGGCACGCGCAGCATCGTCTCGCTCCGTCCTTCCGGCCGCAGCTCGATCGCCGCCGACGAAGGCTTCAGGCGGGTGAAATCGGAGGCGCGCTGGAACGCGAGCGCGCCGGCCAGCGGGTCCGCGCGATTCTGCATATGCACGTCGACGCTGCCGCCGTCACCGGCCGCGTGGATGATCCGCAGCTTGACCTCCCCCTCGTCAGGTGGGTCCATCGGGTCGTCGAAGACGCGGACGTCCGCCGCGGGCCCGCCGTCGCCACCGGGCATGATCACGACCGTGTAGTGGTTGCCGGCACTGAACTGCTGGCTCTCTTCCGCGAGCGGCTCGGCGGTGTCGAGGCCGGCAGGTCGGAGCCGCAGCGTCTGGCGGCCGGCCGGGACCTCCAGGTAGGGCGTCACGATCTTGTAATCGACCCCCGCGGCGATCTTCTCCCCGTCCACGAACAGGTCGAGCCGCGAGACCCCCGGGATGGCAGAGATCACCCGCACGAGCGCCCGGTCCCGCTCGGCTGCCTGCGCCGCTGAGGGCGCTGTCCACGTGCCTGATGCCGTCGTGGTCCGCACGGGCGCGTCGGACGTCCCCCCGGCGCAGGCCCCGGCAGTAACGAGCGCGACTACCGCAAATGCAGCCCTCAGCATGACAGTCATTGATCTCTCCTTCGTGGCCGCACACCGCACGGATGGGTTTGCTGGCGGCGATCCGCCCGACTTGAACTGCAAGCCTGCCGCCAGCGGCGTCGTGACGGTGGGCGCATTGTCAATCCCCTACCATCGTCGGAACCCGCAGACACTGAAGGCCATCCTCCCGTAGCATTCGCGGCGTGGACATCGCGCATGACCGCCTGGAAGGGGAACTCGGCCGCGGCGGCACGGGCGTGGTGTACCGCGCCCCCGGACGCCACAGGTGACCCCGATCGCCAGCGTCGCTTCATCCAGGAAGCACGCGCTGCCTCCGCGCTCAACCATCCCCACATCGTCACCATCTACGAGGTCGGCGAGCACGAGGGGACGACGTTCATCGCGATGGAGCACCCGCTCCGGCGTCGTGGGAGGCAGCCGGCTCCAGTCGGGATCCTCGTTGAGCACACGGTTGACAACGTCCGGAAGCGTGGCGGCCGCGAACGGTGCTGACCGGCAAGCATCTCGTAAAGGACGCAGCCCAGGGACCAGATGTCGGCGCGCCGGTCGGTCGGCAGCGCCCGGGCCTGTTCGGGGCTCATGTAGGCGGCGGTCCCGAGCACCATGCCGGTGGATGATCCCTTTGTCGTGTGCCGCGGGCAGCGCATCGGCGACCTGACGTGCGACCGCCAGGGCCTCACGCACCGGCAGCGGACCGCTGCGCAGGCGATCGGCAAGCGTGCCCCGTCCAGCAGTTCGAGGACGATGAACCGCGTGGCGCTCGAGGCGTCAGCGCTGGCGACATCTTTGATGCCGTAAAGCGCGGCGATATGGGGATGGTTCAGCGCGGCGAGGATCTGCGCCTCGCGTTCGAACCGGCCGACCCGTTCGGCGTCGCGCGCCGCGCTCGCGGGGAGGGCCTTGACCGCGACCTCCCGATTCAGACGCGGATCGCGCGCGCGGTAGACTTCCCCCATCCCGCCAGCGCCCAGCGGGCCACGATCTGATAGGGGCCGACGCGTGTACCGGAAGGGAGGGACACCGCGGCAGCAGTATATGAGAGTTGATACACAGACTCCATGAACCGATGGACGCCGAACGGTGGGAGTGCATGCAAGCGGTCTTTCACGAGGCGATGGCCTTTACCCCCAGTGCGTAAAGCGCGGCGGAAACCGTCATCCCAGGCGGCCGGTTGCAAATGAACCCGCGAGGGATCCCGGCAACTCGGCTTCCTGCCAGGGCCAATTTTCGATACGCTCTCCCGGCGAACCGCGCTCACTTTGAGAGGACATCAACGTGCCTGATCCCGCTCCGCGAGGAACTGCCGGCCCCCGTCCGACCATGCTCGACCGGCTGCTGAATGTCATCGAACGCGCCGGCAACAAGCTCCCCGATCCCGCGATCCTGTTCGTGCTTGCACTCCTGCTGGTGTGGGTGTTCTCCGCGCTGCTGGCGCCAGTCGCGTTCGGAGAGATCGATCCGCGCAACCAGCAGCCGCTCCGCGTGCAGAACCTGCTCACGGGCGCCGCGCTCGCGGCCTTTCTCGCGAACATGGTCAGCGTGTTCGTCAACTTCCCGCCCCTCGGCATCGTGCTCGTCGCCATGCTGGGTGTCGGCGTGGCGGAACACGTCGGGTTCATCGGCGCCGGGCTCAAGGCGATGCTCCACATCACGCCGCGCGCCCTGCTGACCCCGATGCTGATTCTTGTCGCCTGCCTGAGCCACACGGCGACCGACGCCGGCTATGTGCTCGTGATCCCACTGGGAGGCATCATCTTCTACACCGCGGGGCGGCACCCACTGGCAGGCATCGCGGCGGCGTTCGCAGGTGTGTCAGGCGGGTTCAGCGCGAACTTCATTCCCTCCGGCATCGATCCACTGCTCCAGGGATTCACCCAGACAGCCGCGCAGCTCATCGACCCGAACCGCCTGGTCAACCCGCTGAGCAACTGGTACTTCTCCTCCGCATCGACCTTCCTGATCGTCCTGCTGGGGTGGTATCTCACAGACCGCATCGTCGAGCCGCGCGTGGCGGCGCTCGGGATCGACGGCGATACGGCGGACATGCCGAAGCTCGAGCCGCTCTCCCGCGCCGAAAGCCGGGGGCTGGCCGTCGGCGGCATCACTCTCGGGGCCGGACTCGTGCTCCTGACGCTGTGGGCGTTACCGGCCACCTCGCCCCTCCGCGCACCGGACGGGCAGCTCACCGTCTTCACCGCCCCGCTGATGCGGTCGATCGTGCCGCTCATTTTCCTGCTGTTTCTGGTGCCCGGCGTCGCCTACGGCATCGCGGCCGGCACGGTGAAAACCGCCAAAGACGTCGTGACTGGCATGAGCAAGGCCATGAGCGGGATGGGCTACTACATCGTCATGGCCTTCTTCGCGGCGCTGTTCACCGACGCCTTTGGCCGGTCGAATCTCGGCGCACTCTTCGCGCTCAAAGGGGCGACGTTTCTCCAAACGCTGCAGATGCCCGGGCAGGTCACCATCGTCGGCATCATCATGGTCACCGCGATGGTGAACCTGTTGATCGGGTCTGCCTCGGCCAAGTGGGCGCTGCTGGCGCCCATCTTCGTGCCGATGCTGATGCAGGTCGGCCTCGCGCCGGAACTGACTCAGGCGGCATATCGCGTGGGGGATTCGACGACGAACATTATCACGCCGCTGATGCCGTACTTCCCGCTGGTTGTCGTGTATTGCCAGCGTTACGTGAAGAACGCCGGTATCGGCACCGTCGCATCGATGATGCTCCCTTACTCGGGAGTCTTCATCGTGACGTGGACGATTTTCCTGCTGCTCTTCTGGGCGGCGGGCATTCCGCTCGGGCTGCAGGGGGCGTATTCGTATCCCTAGCCGTGCCTGCGCGGTCATCTGAAGCCGGACACCGCGTTCATCACTCGCGAAGGGCGGACGACCACCGCCCCAGCGGCGTGCGCCGCCCATCAATCAGAACCCGCTGGCGCACAACGCACCGCCCATCGCGTCAGCATGTCCGCCCAAATACATCGTTGCACTGTGAACGACCAGGTCGGCGCCGACTTGTCGCAGGCGCTCCGTAGCCGTTCAGATCGGGTGGTGTGGGTCATATCATGGAGCGGTGACAGAAGCATTGCGCGCGGCCTCAGGTGTCATGGTCATCTTCGGCGCCGGCGGCGATCTCACGCGCCGCGAACTCATCCCCTCGCTGTTCGAGCTGCACCGCAAGCAACTCCTGCCCGAGCGCTGGGCAATTGTCGGGTTCTCGCACGGCAGCTGGAACTCGACGATGTTTCAAGAAGAGATGCGGCGGGCTGTGGAGGAAAGTTGTGGGAGCGCTGCCAGCTGGGACTCGTTCGCGGCGCGGCTCAGTTTCATCGGCGGCGATGCGACATCGGGCGACGACTACGCCCTGCTGGCCGCGGAGATCGCCCGGGTGCAGGCGGCCTTCGCGATTCCCGACAACCTGATGTTCCATCTCGCCGTCCCGGCTAGCCTGTTCGGGCCGATCGCCGAACGGCTCGGCGCCTCGGGACTGGCGACGAGCGAACACGGCTGGAGACGGCTCGTCGTCGAGAAGCCGTTCGGCGCGGATCGGGAAAGTGCGCGCGCTCTCGACCAGCAACTCCGTCGCGTCTTCGCGGAAGATCAGATCTACCGCATCGATCATTTCCTCGGCAAGGAGACGGTGCAGAACATGCTCGCGTTCCGCTTTGCCAATCCGAGCTTCGAGCCGGTATGGAACCGCAACTACATCGATCACGTTCAGATCACGGTGGCCGAAGACATCGGCATCGGCACGCGCGCGAACTTCTACGAACAGACCGGTATCCTGCGCGACATGGTCCAGAACCATCTGCTGCAGCTCCTGTGCATCACGGCGATCGATCCGCCCGTCCACTTCGACGGCGCATCGCTGAGAAACGAGACCGTCAAGGTCCTCGAAGCCGTCAGCGTGGTGCCAGTCGACCTGGGCGGTGGCGCGGCACGCGGGCAGTACGCCGCCGGGCAGGTCGATGGGGTGACGGTTCCGGGCTACCGCGACGAGGCCGACGTACCCGCCGATTCCACCACCGCCACGTTTGCGGCGATCAAGCTGACGCTCGATAACTGGCGGTGGGCGGACGTGCCGTTCTACCTGCGCACCGGCAAGCGAATGGCGCGCAAGCTCACAGAAGTCGCGATCCACTTCAAGCCGACGCCGCATCTCATGTTCCCCGGGGCGGCGGACGGGCCGCGGCATCGGAGCGTCCTGGTGTTCGAGTTGCAGCCGGACGAGGGCATCGAACAGACGCTGGCGGCCAAGGAGCCCGGTCCAGACCTGACGCTCAGTTCTGTCAAGATGAAGTTTCGCTACGCGGAGGCGTTTGGTGTCGAGGAGCCGCCGCGGGCCTACGCCTGGCTGCTGCTCGACGTCATGCAAGGCGATCAGACGCTCTTCGCGCGCGCCGATTGGATCGACAAGGCATGGCAGATCATCGACCCGATTGTCGAACGCTGGGCCTCCGAACCGCCGAGCAACTTCCCGAACTACGCGGCCGGTTCCCAGGGGCCGCCGTCGGCCGACGAGTTGATGCGGCGGGACGGCCGGCGCTGGAGAGACCTGTGATGCGTCAGTACTCCCGTCGTGTGTGACAGATGACCGACAACCCGAAAGCCGGCCAGCCCGTCGACAACGAGATGCTGGTGAACGTGCCACGACTCATGACGGCGTATTTCACGCTGAGGCCGGATCCTTCCCGGCGCGAACAGGCCGTCTCGTTCGGCACGTCCGGCCACCGCGGCACGGCGTTCGAGGCAGCCTTCAATGAATCGCATATTCTCGCGATCACCCAGGCCGTCTGCGACTATCGCCGGCAACAAGGCGTTGACGGCCCGCTGTTTCTCGGCATCGACACGCACGCACTCTCCGAAGCCGCCTTTGCCACGGCGCTCGAGGTGCTGGCGGCCAACGGTGTGGAGACCATGATCGACGACGGCGGCGGGTATACACCCACGCCGGCGATCTCGCACGCGATTCTGACCTACAACCGGGGTCGCACCGGCGGTCTCGCCGACGGCATCGTGATCACGCCGTCGCACAATCCTCCAGAGGACGGCGGGTTCAAGTACAACCCGCCGACTGGTGGCCCAGCCGCTAGCGCGGTGACCAACTGGATCCAGGAGACGGCGAACGGGCTGCTCGCCAATGACCTCGGTGGCGTTCGGCGAACGCCCTTCGAGCGGGCACGCCGGTCCTCGAGCATCCATCGGCACGACTACATCGGTGGCTATGTCGATGATCTTGCGAGCGTGGTCGACGTCGAGGTCGATCGAGGCTCGACCATCACGCTGGGCGTCGA
>JACDDJ010000313.1:2467-5976 GCA_013817065.1 Acidobacteriota bacterium | reverse complement strand
CTTCTGCGGCGCAGTTGTATCGCCTTCTCGATCAGACGAACTACCGCAAGTCCGTCGATCAGGTGCTGGCGCTGTTGCAGGTGCTCAACTGCGACGTCGATCTGGTCGTTCGGACGAGGACCGCCTGACGGAGGCTGATTCTGCAACCGCCGGCTGGAGTCCCCCGGCGGCTGGCTTGAACGCGACACGCCTGGAGGCGTGCTCCTTCAAGGTCGCGCCGACTGTGACGTAACTGTGACGTGGCCCTGTCGAATCCGCGAGATCTACTGAGGTTTACGGCGAACGACTGCGGTGACGCGACCGCCGTTAAGTGGTTGGCTTCGCAACAATCGAAATTTGTAGCACGCCGTTGCAGACCGCCAGAGCAATTTCCAAGCGTGCTCCTTCAACCACTCGGACATCTCTCCGTGTCTTTAGAATCAGCAGTTTACGGGCTAGTTGATGAGCCTGCAAACTCGATTGTGATAGCGATTGTGATAGACCCCTGAATCTCCCGCGATCACTTACGGCGATTTGGTCCAGCTTGTCGACCGTGGCGCGGGTGGCACACAACGCCCCAACTTCAGCCTGCAGTATAGAACGCGATTCGCATCATAACGACGAGCGTCAGAGCGTCGCCGCGAACTTTCGGATCCAGTCTCTGCCAACGCCCTCATCCTCGCCCGCTCGTCGGTCGTCGCATTTCTGAGAGGGCCGAGACTCTTCCCACGATGCCGGCCCGCCACCACGGGCTCGTCGTTTGCCATTTGACCGTAAAACTTCCAATCTGACGTCGATATTCCGAGCGCCTCTTTCGCATCACGCTCTGACCCGAAGCGTTTTACCAAGGCGTCGCGAATCTGATACAGGCGAACGAACTCGCTGTCTGGTTCGTTGAGGGCCGTCGAGAAGCTTTCGAGCATGGTACCGAGAACAGGGTCTGCTTGAGCCTTCGCCGACAGATCGTCAAGATCATCCGTTTGTAGCTTTAACCGTTCTGCCTTGGTGTCAACTACGGTCTTGCCAGACGTATCGGTTTGAACGACGTCGAGGTTGCCGCCAGTGATCGCGAACGAACCCACGCCAGCGCGCAAGATGACGTTCCTGTTGGACCCTCTAAACTCAACAACATTGGGCTGCGGGTTGAGTTCGAAGGTCCGGCCTGTCTGCAAGCTTCTGATTTGAAGCGTGTGACGCACCCAAGCCAGTAGTCGCTGTTCCACGTCCGGCGGTGGTTCGCCCCCGCTGACTGTGACGACGGCTCTTCCGACGTCGATCCGCAGCAACGCATCTCTGTCCGTCCGCTCGTACGGCCCCTCGAAGAAATCAGCGGGTTGATATGACCAACCGAGCTCTGTCCGATCTGGTTCCATGGATCTCAATTCTGCACTACGGCTAGGACCGCCGGCCGGTTGGTCATGACCTCGACTCCGGATGCCCGGATGGGAAGAGCGTCGCGAGCCGTGCTCGCAATCCGTTGATGTAGTTGACGACCTTCGCGGTCGTTGGCTTACCGTGATGTGCCAACTGCCAAACGATTCCGGTCGCGGCATTCACCAAAGCGCGCACATTTGACGCCCTGAAATAGACAAAACGCCATTCCACGCCGACGTTCAGGTCTGGATGCAACAGTGCTGCTTGGATTCTCCCGGAAGGGTGGACAGCCATATCCCTGAACCGGTAAATCTCCTTCAGGTTGTCGCGAAGTGCCTTCGTACCTTTTGGCTTCAAATGAAAGCCACGCCTCAGCACCTCAGTCACCTGCGAGTACCTCGCCGTTCGTCGCACCCGCCACTTGTCGACGAGCTCAGGCGGAATCTGGACGTGGCCTCGAACTACGGCGTAGAACGCATCGATCGCTATCGCCGCTGCCATCACGGCCTGCATGGATGATTCGAACTCGCGCTCAAGGCTTTTGGCCTTCTCGTTTTGGTCTGTTCCCTGCCACGCAAGGACGCGGGCTGCCTCATGCGAGTTGGCCGATGCGAGGTGCGTCATCGCCAGTTCACACCAGGTCGGGCAGACATCGAAATGCACGTGAAGTGTCACGCTGGGGATCGAAGGCCCGTCCGGACCCAGCGAAATCTTCAAACCGCCAGCCGGGATCGTGACGGTCATTCCTTTGCTGATGAATATGCCAGCCATTCAGCGACCTACTCCCGCCGGACCTCGCGTTGATTTTCGCCCGTCCACTCAAGGAAGTCGATCTGGGCCACGAGAACAATCCGTGATTTCGAGCCCGCGGAATTTTTCGAACAGCTGTTCCCGCTTCCGACCGTGTAGCCGCCAATCACGAACTCCTGTCCGCGATTGACGCGCATCTTCTGCCAAGCGCCCGACCGCAGGCCGGCCTCGTACCGGCTATCTAAACGCTTCGCGACCAAGCCTTCAAGCCCTGCGCCTTCACGGACTCAATGAGGACTGGCAGACTCGCATCGAGCGGCGCGGCGTATCGGAGTGGTTCCTCAAGCTTCGGCAGGATCTTTTTCTCCAAGAGGTCGCGGCGCATCTCCAGTGGTTCCCGCATCACATCGCGACCGGCAAGGACCATCACATCAAACACGAAGTACAGCACCGGCGCCTCGATGCCCCGTAGTTCTGCAAGATGTTGAATGCCGGACGCCCTTCGACATCAAGCGCGATCACCTCGCCATCGATGACCGTCTCGTCCGGCAGCTTCGCCAAACCCCTCACGACGTTGGAATTTCGGATGCTGAAGTCGTGGTCGTTGCGCGAGCGCAGGGGGATCTTGCCGCCGGTCTTGAACGCGATGGCCCTGTAGCCGTCAAATTTCAGCTGGTATTCCCAGCGGTTGCCGTCGTTCGGGAGGCTGTCGGTCCGCAGCAGCAGCATCGGATCAATGAAGCACCCCTTCTCAGCCATTGTCTCCTTCAATCAAATCGTTGAGATCACTTTGATTCCTGACCTGTCGGGCGGAGGGGTGGACGCTGTCGTGACGAGCCCCTACTTTCAAGTGCCTACGACCGTGGCGGCTTTCGGCGGTCGGCTCGTGGCCGTCAACGCGAAGTACGACACGGGGTTTTCCGCCGACAGCGGCGACGTACGAGTCGTGACGGTGAGAAAGCCGTAACCGAAGCGAATAACGGCGTAAAGCGGCAGAAACCCATCTCATCCAGGTTGGATGGGATATAAAGGCGGCCATCATGACCGCCGCAGGGGATGTCACGGCTCTCCTCCTCGCGTGGAGCGACGGGGACGAAGCGGCGCGCAGCCGCCTGGTCGACGCCGTGTACGACGAGCTTCGACGGCTGGCCCGGCGTCACCTGCGCCGCGAACGGTCCGATCACTCGCTCGCGCCGACGGCGCTGGTGCACGAGGCGTATCTGAAGCTGGTGGACCAGCGGCGGGTCCACTGGCACAACCGCACCCACTTTTTCGCCGTGGCCGGGCACATGATGCGCCGGATCCTGGTGGATCACGCGCGTTCGCGCGGCGCGGCCAAGCGCGGCGGCCCGAAGGTGGCACTGGACGGAATCGATCCGGGCGTGCCGGCGTTCGACGTGGACCTG
>JACDDJ010000313.1:0-2457 GCA_013817065.1 Acidobacteriota bacterium | reverse complement strand
GAGCGACAGAGCCGGCTCGTCGAACTGCGGTTCTTCGCCGGGTTGACGGTCGATGAGGCCGCGGCCGCCATGGAGATTGCGCCGATCACCGTGAAGCGCGACTGGGCGCTCGCCCGCGCGTGGCTGTTCAGAGAGTTGCGGTCCCTCACGCCATGACCGCCATCCGCGACTGGGAACGGGTGCGAGCGGTCTTTCATGGAGCGCTCGACACACCGGCGGATGGGCGCCGCGCGTTTCTCGACGCCGCGTGCGCGGGAGACGACCGCACCAGGCGCGAGGTCGAGTCGCTGCTCGCGGCGGAAGCACAGGCCGGCGCCTTTCTGGAAACACCGGCTCACCGGCTGGAGATGGCCGACAGCACCGCTCCTGCCGCGGTGTTGTCGCCAGGCGACCGCATCGGAGACTTCGAGGTGGTCGGTGCGCTCGGCAGCGGCGGCATGGGGGAGGTCTACCGCGCGCGCGACGTGCGACTGCGGCGCGAAGTAGCGCTGAAGCTCCTGCCGCGTGCCTTCGCGTCGGATCCTCAGCGCCTCACCCGTTTCGAACGCGAGTCGCGCATGCTCGCGGCGCTCAACCACCCGCACATCGCGGCGATCCACAGCATCGAGCAGGTCGACGGGATGCACGTGCTCGTCCTCGAACTGGTGGAAGGGCCAACCCTGGCTGATCGACTCGCGTCGGGAGCGCTGCCCGTGGCCGAAGCGCTCCAGGTGGCGCGGGAACTCGCGGCGGCACTCGCAGCCGCGCACGAGCGCGGGATCATCCATCGCGACCTGAAGCCCGCCAACATCAAGGCGGCCTCCGGATCCGGGCTGAAGCTCCTGGACTTCGGACTGGCGAAGGAACGCGCCTGGCTCGAGACCGCGGGAGGGGCGCCGGGCGATGTCGCGCCTGACGCGACCATCGACGGTCTGATCCTTGGCACGTGCGCGTACATGAGCCCGGAGCAGGCGCGCGGCAGGCCGGTGGACAGGCGTACCGATATCTGGGCATTCGGCTGCGTCCTCTTCGAAATGCTGACGGGGACGCGGGCGTTCGCCGGAGAAACGCTGTCGGACACGATAGTTGCCGTCCTCGAACGCGAGCCTGACTGGACAATGCTCCCTCCTGCCACACCCGAGCCCATCGTCCGCCTGCTGCGGCGCTGTCTGGAAAAGGACGCGCAGCGCCGGCTGCACGACGCCGCGGATGCGCGGATCGAGATCGACGATGCGCAGCAGGGGGTCCTCGGTGAAGAGAAGAGAGCCGCCCCTCGAAGACGCCCGTGGCGCGCGGCGCTCGTGCTCGCGTTCGCGGCGTCGCTCGTCGCATCGGGCTACTGGCTGGGGTCGATCGTCACTACGAAACCCGCGTCACGCGTCACCCGTTTCACCTGGTCGCTGCCGGCGGGGATGGTGCTGGATGCCGCGCCCGCAGTGTCGCCAGACGGCCGCTTCATCGCGTTCACCGCAAGACCCACGGCAGGAGCGGCGCCGCGCCTGTTCCTGAAGGCGCTGCACGAGCCGGACGTCCGCGCCGTCGTGGGTACCGAGGGGGCGAAGCATCCGTTCTGGTCCCCGGATTCGCGGGCCCTCGGTTACTTCGCATCCCGCAAGCTGATGAAGGTGGCGGTCGACGGAGGGGCGCCGGTCCCGATCTGCAACGCACAGGACGGACGCGGCGGCACGTGGAGCGCCGGCGGCATGATCGTGTTCGGGCCCGACGTATACAGGGCCGGATTGTCCCGCGTCGCGGCCAGCGGCGGCACGCCGGAGCCAGCGACACTGCTCGATGAAACACGGGGAGAGAACTCGCACCGCTGGCCGGTGTTCCTGCCGGACGGCATCCACTTCCTGTATTTCGTGCGCGCGCTGTCATCCGAACGCCGTGGCGTCTACGTCGCTCGCATCGACCGAGCCGCTGCGATGCCCGACACGCCGCTGTTCCAGTCGGACTCTGACGCCGTCTATGCGCCTCTCGATCGCGGGGGCGCACTGCTGTCGGTGGCGGATGGCCAGCTCCACCTCCGTCCGTTCGACGCCAGGCGGCTGCGGCTGACGGGCGATCCTCGAACGATGGAACTGCCCGCCGGGGGCAATACTCCGTACCACGCGGTGATGGCGAGCGCATCGGCGGACGTTTTGGCGCACGTGGCGACGCCGATCGCATTTGGGCAACGGCTCGCGTCGAGCGGACGCGACGGCGAAGGCCTGGCAGTGGACAACGAGCGCGATACGCAGAACTGGGTGCGGGTGTCACCTGATGGCCGCCGACTCGCGTGGCAGCGGCTCGATCCGGTACGAGGGAATCCCTCGCTGTGGGTTGAGGATCTCACGCGCGGGACGCGGCTGCGCGCGACACCGGACGGCGTCCTCGCAGCCATGCCCGTCTGGTCACCCGATGGAAGCAGGCTCGCCTACGCCACCGGCAGCCTTCTGCATCCCGTGGTCACGACGAGCCCCGCGGACGGTACCGGAG
>JACDDJ010000312.1 GCA_013817065.1 Acidobacteriota bacterium | reverse complement strand
AAACGCAAGCCGGCCGAGCCGCAGCGGACGCCGGGGATCAAGACCGGCCTTACTCGGAAAGCAGGTTCGCCCAGAACCTCACGAGCATCCACACCGACTGCAGGCCGGCGGCGCGATCGACCTCGGCGTGGGTAATCATCGGGGTCGCGACTCGCCAGACGTCCGCGCCGCGGGCGCGCAGCGTCTCGGCGAGCAGCGCCGATTCCGCGGCCGGGATCACGTTGTCGTCCAGGCCGTGCAGCAGGTAAACCGGGAACGGCGGGGCCGGCGCCCTGGATGGTGACAACGCCTCGTGTCCGCCGAACTCGGCTACGTGCGGCAGCAGCAGCGGCCCAAGCCGCGCCACGTCCCGGGCGTTGACGTAGTTCATCAACGTGCGCGCCGGCTCGTCGAGCGCCTCAGCCAGCCCTTTCGCCCGTGCAAATTCACGTTGCCCCTCAGCCTCGTCCAGGACGTCGACATGGGAGGCGTGCAGGAACGCAAGAATCGCAGCTTCGAGGGGCCCAGCCTGCTCCGGTGGAACCATGCGACCGGCAACCCCCAGCAGGATGATCGCGACCCCGTAGTCATGCGGCGGACGGGTCGCACCGCCTGGCATGACACCGGTGCAGAGATACTGCAGCGTGCGCGGCAGGTCCCCATGGCCACCGAACGACAACACGAACGCGACGCGTTCTCGAAGAGACGGTCTCGAGCCCGCGACAATGGAGAGACCGCCGGCGAAGCTGATGCCCATCATCCCGATGCGTCCGTCCGGCGCATGCCCGCTGTCGGAGGAGAGCCAGAGGGCCGCATCTTCGATCATGTCGGTCGACCGGGTGGTGATGCGATACGTCTTCAGATCGGGCAGTTCAGCCGTGACAACGGTGCGCCCCATTGAGGCGACGTCGCGGGCGAACTGCACCAGCCGCGGCTCGTCGATGCCGCCGGCATGAACACCGGGCACGAGGAGGACCGGCGGATCGTCGGCATCCGACGCCACGTAGGTCCGCCCGTTCAACGCCCCGCCTCGCCACGGAATCTGGACACCGGACTCGGCTACATCGTCACTCTGCCATTCGGCGATCGCCCGTATCGGGCCGCCGATGTCTCCCGCCTGTACGAGGAAGGCCGTGCCCCGAAGATGATCGTATCCGGCAACGATTGTGATGATCAGAGCGAGTGGGACCGCGAGGATCGCGAAAGCCTTCCGGCGGTGCTGCATGGAGGGAGATAATACCTGTTGACGACATGAGATCCCACCCCAGCACCCGACTGTTCATCATCGCCATCGACGGTCCGTCCGGCGCCGGCAAGGGCACCGTGGCACGCGCCGTCGCGGCCAGTCTCGGCTATCGCCACGTGGACACCGGCGCCATGTACCGGGCACTCGCATGGAAGGCCGTGCACGAGAGGCTCAAGCTCGAGGACGAGAGCGCGCTCGCCACACTGGCGCGGCGAGCCGTAATCGAGGTGAGTGACGGGGTCGTCCGCGTCGACGGGCATGACGTGAAGGAGGCGATCCGGACGGCCGAGATCGACAAGGCAGCCGCGGCAGTGGCGCGGCAACCCGGCGTCCGTGAGGTGCTGATTCGTCAGCAGCGGGAGATCGGGGTTGGCGGCGGGGTCGTGATGGAAGGCCGCGATATCGGCACGGTGGTGTTCCCATCGGCCGATTTGAAGATCTACCTCGATGCGTCGCCGGAGGAGCGGGCGCGGCGACGGGCCACGGATCCCTCACACGCATCCGGCACAGGGAACGCGGCGGTCCAGGACGTCGCCTCGGCGCTCGCCGAGCGCGACCGCAGCGATTCGACCCGGAAGGCATCGCCACTCGCGCTGGCGCCAGACGCCGTCCTGATCGATACCACCGGAGTGCCTGTCGACGCGGTTGTGCAGCGCGTTCTCGCGCTCGCGGCGCGGAGGCGATAGACGCGTCAACTACCAAGGCGCGCTTACGCGCCAACTACCAACGACCAACTTCCAAACCGAAACGCCCAAGCCAATAGGCGCGGTTTGGAGGTTGGTAGTTGGAGGTTGGGCGTTGTCTACTCTCTCTCTTTGTAGTCGTCAGAAGAGGCCGGGTCGAGCTCCCAACGGTGACGATCGCGCTCGGCGATCTTGTCGGACGCCTTGAGCTCTTCGTTGTCTTCGTAAGTCACGCCAAGGGCCTTGCCGATATCGTCGACGCGGTCCTGGTCGGGGGTTGGGTTGTCTCCGCCGGGGGCTTCGTCGCCGACCGCGTAGGCTTCCTGCCAATCGGCATCCACGTCACCGCCGGTGATCGCGGGGCTCGATTCGGTGTGCTCCTCCAGCTCGTTCTGCATGTGGCGGCGACCGGAGCGAGCGGCCGAGGCGGTGCGGTCCATGTCCAAGGACGAGGGCGGGCCGGTGATCGTCTCTTCGAGCTCACGGAGTTGCTTGCGGCTGCGGTCCAGGCCCGGGGCCCGGCGGGAGTTGCCGGCGCCGGCTGGGGTCCCGGTCGAGCGCCGAGTCGGCATCGGGTTGGTGCGTCCGCGGACGCTGCGGCCGGTCTCGGGTGTCTGATCGAGGGTGTTTTCGCGGCCGGTGCCGCCGATCTTCACCGTCGCCCTGGCTCGCGGCTTCGCGGTCGAGCTGCGGCGTGGCGGACTCTTCTTCGATCGCGTTGTTGTCGCTGGCGCCGTGACCTTGCGAGCTGCCGTGGCTTTACGTGGGGCCTTACGTGCGGTTTTAGCGGAACGTTGCCGGGCGGTGCCCTTGGCGGTGCTCTTGATCGACTTTTTGGCGCCGCGAGAACCTGTTGCTGTCTTTGCGCCCTTTTTCTTTTGTGGCTTGGTGTTCCTCCGCGCTTTTGCCGCGGCGGTTTTCCGGCGTCCACCAGCGCTTCGGGCAGCTGCCCGACCGCCGGCACTCGACTTCCGCTTCGCTGGGGTCAGCTTCCGTCCCCGGGCCTTACTGCTGGATCCTGACTTCCTGGTGCTCTTCTTCTTCGCCATTTTGATGCCTCTGAAGATGGTGTGCCGGGTTTGACCGCTGGCCCTAACTGTTGTATCTTCTATTGCTTATCGCAATCACAAGCGACGCAAATACAGCCCGCCGGAGCTGAAATACCGGCAGACGCACGACCGAGGAGGACTAGGTTTCGCATGGCAACAGACAATACGCAGCAGAACAATCCACAAGGAGGTGGCGCGACTGGAATCGTCGAGAGATCCGAACGCTCCGGGCAGAAGCCGTCTGAGAAGATGACTCCTCTGAACGCAGCGGATGACTCAATCGATCCTCAGGAATACTCCCGCCTCCTCGATCTTTACGATAACAGCTTCCGCAATATCGCGGAAGGCGAGGTCGTAAAGGGCACCGTACTCAAAGTCACCGCATCCGAAGTCATCGTCGACGTGGGCTACAAGTCGGAGGGGATCATCCCTGTGGACGAGTTCATCGACGAGACCGGCCAGGTTACCGTCCAGCCGGGCGATACCGTCGACGTGCTGCTCGAGCGCACCGAAGACCGTGAAGGCTACGTCGTCCTCTCGCGCGAAAAAGCCGAGAAGATGAAGATCTGGGACGAGGTCGAAAAGGCTTACACCGATCGCAAGGTCGTCATTGGGCGCGTCATCGAACGCATCAAGGGTGGGCTCGCGGTGGACATCGGCGTCCGCGCCTTCCTCCCTGGTTCACAGATCGACGTCCGCCCCGTTCGCAACCTCGATGCGCTCCGCGGCCAGGAGCTGCGCATGCGCGTCATCAAGGTGAACAAGAAGCGCGGCAACATCGTGTTGTCCCGCAAGGTTCTCCTCGAGGAAGAGAACGCGGAAAAGAAGAAGCACACGCTCGACACGCTCGCCGACGGCAAGGTCCTCCGTGGCGTGGTCAAGAACATCACCGACTACGGCGCGTTCATCGACCTCGGCGGCATCGACGGCCTGCTCCACATCACCGACATGTCATGGGGTCGCGTCACGCACCCCTCGGAGCTCTTCAAGGTCAATGACGAGATCGACGTGATCGTGCTCAAGTACGATCCGGCGACCGAGCGTGTCTCGCTTGGCCACAAGCAGCTGATGAACGACCCGTGGTCCAACGTCACCGACCGGTATCCGGTTGGCGCGCGGATGAGCGGCAAGGTCGTCAGTCTCACCGACTACGGTGCGTTCGTGGAGCTCGAGGCCGGCGTTGAGGGCCTGATCCACGTCAGCGAGATGTCCTGGAGCAAACGCGTGAAGCACCCATCGAAGATGCTGAACGTGGGTGATTCGGTGGAAGCCATGGTCCTCGGTGTGGACCCGGGCGCGCGCCGCATCTCACTCGGCCTCAAGCAGGTCGAGAGCAATCCGTGGCATGAGCTGTCGGAGAAGTACCCGATCGGCACGACGATCAACGGCAAGGTCCGCAACCTGACCGAGTTCGGTGCGTTTGTCGAGGTGGAGGAAGGCATCGACGGCCTGATCCACATTTCGGACATGTCCTGGAGTAAGCGCCTGAAGCACCCGTCCGAAGTGCTGAAGAAGGGCGACGATGTTCATGCCATGGTGCTGAATATCGATGCCGAGAATCAGCGCCTGTCGCTCGGGCTCAAGCAGCTCCAGACCGACGTGTGGGACGAGTTCTTCTCGCAGCACAACGTTGGCGACACGGTCGAAGGCAAGGTCGTTCGTCTGACCAACTTCGGCGCGTTTGTGGAGCTCGCCGAGGGCATCGAGGGGCTGATCCACGTCTCCGAGTTCGACGACTCGCAGCAGGCCGGCAAGGAAGGGAAGCTCGATCTCGTGGTTGGCGAAAGCTACCAGATGAAGATCATCAAGCTGATCCCGACCGAGCGGAAGATCGGCCTCAGCATCCGTGCGCTGAAGAACGAGGAGTTCCGCGCGGACTGGGAAGCCTACACGGAGATGACCGGGCGCCCGGAAACGACGCTCGGCGATCACTTCAAGCGGCAGCAGTAAGCACGTCCGACGTGCGATGTGCGATGTTCGACGTGCGGTGCCGTGTGCGACGTGCTGAGTGCGGTGCGACGCGCTGAGCTCCGGCACGTCGCACCGCACGTCGGCACGTCGGCACGTCGCACCGCACGTCGAACACAGCACGTAGCACTTCGGACCTGAGGGGAAGGGCTCCAATGACCAACGGCAGCATGACGAAAGCGGAGCTCGTGGAGGAAGTCTCCCGGGTTTCCGACCTCACCAAAAAGCACTCCGAGGTCATCGTCGACACCGTGTTCAAGAGCATCATCGACGCGCTGCATCGCGGCGAGAAGATCGAGTTGCGGGGGTTCGGGAGCTTCCGGCTGCGCCGGCGTGAGCCACGCAAGGGACGCAACCCGAAAACCGGCGACAAGGTGGATGTACCGCCAAAGAAAGTGCCCTACTTCAAGCCGGGCAAAGAACTGAAAGACCTGATCAACCGGGAATCCGAACTCGCGCCGGCCGCGCCGGCAGTTCCCACCATCCCCACCGGGACCGACGTCGCGGGCGTGTGAGTCTCGATCGGCTCTGGACGCCGTGGCGCCTCGCCTACGTCAGCGGTGGCGAAAAGTCTGAGGCCTGTGTCTTCTGCGCCGCCCTCGACAGTGAAGATGCGGCGCCCCTTATCGTCTTTCGCGGCACGGCCTGCTTCGTCATCCTCAACCTGTTCCCCTACAACAACGCGCACCTGATGGTCGTGCCGAAGCGCCACGTGGCGTCGCTGGCCGATACGACGCCCGAGGAACGCGGCGAGCTCGTCGATCTCGCTGCCGTAGCCGAGACCGCGATCCTCGAGGCTTATGCGCCTCACGGCATGAACATGGGGATCAACCTCGGTAAACCCGCCGGCGCCGGGATCCCCGGGCATCTTCATCTCCACGTCGTCCCCCGCTGGAACGGCGACACCAACTTCATGACCGTCGTGGGTCAGACGCGCGTGCTGCCGGAGGAGTTGCCAGTCACCGCGCAGAAGCTGCGGCCGATTTTTCAACGCCTGCGGCGTTGAAAAACGTGCGCCGTGCTACGTTCTACGTGCGCCGTGCTGTGCGCCGTGCTACGT
>JACDDJ010000311.1 GCA_013817065.1 Acidobacteriota bacterium | reverse complement strand
GAGGAAATTCGAGCCGAACGCGGCGGCGACGTCCGACCTGTCCCCGCTCGAAGGTACGCCCACCCAGATCGGCGGTGCCCCCCCTTCCGGATACGCCCACACGTGAATCGTCATGACGCCACTCGAATGGCGCGAGTCCCAATCGACGGCCCAGCCGCCGATGTGGAAATTGGTGTCGACCGTCTGATAGGCCTTCGGTGCGTCCAGATAAACGCTGGATCCAGCGAGCGCGGGTCGCGCCCCGACCAGTTGCAGCGCCGCGAGCGCCACCGTCAGCACCATCGTCTTCGTCGAGAAAAACCTGAGGATCTGTTGCATTGCTTGACTTGCTCTCCGACGATCGCCCACACGCTGATCCGCGCCGGCGTCGCCCCTTGGTTGCAGTGAGAACCCGTCTGCGTGAGTCGTGGGCGCGCGCAAACACCCGCCTGATCCTGAGCAGCTTCAGGACCGATCCACGCCATACCGGGAAGGCTGTTTTGAAGTCGGGCCGTACAACGCGAAGGAACGCGTCGTGCCGGCGCCGAGGTGAGAGCAAGCAGGCGACCAGTTGTCGAAAACAGCTGAATTACACGGATTTACGAAGCGTCTGATTCGAGGCCTCAGCGGTCCGCGGTCCAATACAACTCAGCCGTATACCTTTTTTACACGATTTATCGGTTTACGGCTGTTTATGAGCCGGTCTTATGCAGCGTTCGGCTACATCGCCTTCCACAGCTCAGCGCGACGCGTCGTCGTGGGCTCTCGGTCGTGCATTATCTGTGGACAGAATCAGGCTCCAGCGGACCCTAGCCACCGGGACATTTCAGTGTGCGGGACGACTCCGGCCTGTTGGAAGACCGTCTTGCCCTCCCGGATCACCACGAAGTTCGGGATGCCCTGGACGCCGTACCGGGTGGCGATCTCCGGATATCGCTCGGTATCGACCTTGAGCACCAGTGCGCGGCCGGCGTTGTCGGCGGCCACGCGGGCGACTTCCGGCGCCGCCATCCGGCAGGGCCCACACCACGCCGCCCAGAAATCCACGAGCACCGGCACCTTCGCCGTTCTCACCACGTCCTCGAAGAGTGCCGCGTCAGCCTCGATCGGTTCGGCGATCGGGTCGAGCGCCTCCTTGCAGGCGCCGCATCGAACCTTGTCCGAAAGATTGGTGGCGCGGATGCGATTGTTCTGGCCGCAGTTCCTGCAGGTGCGGATCATGTCTCCCTCCCGTAACGGTCTATGCTACTCGCGATGGCGTCGACGAGCGCGGCATCGGACGGTGCTACGCTGGCTCGATGCAGCCGGGGAAGTCGACCATCACCGTCACACGCAGGTCGGCGAAGGACGTTCGCGTCCGCCAGATCTACCTGTCGTTCGAACACGAGGCCGACTCCAGCGAACCTGCGGATCCATCGGCGCGTGGATAACGTCTGTCACACGCTGGTCGGCGTAGCGGTTGCGCAGGCAGGCTTCAAACAGCGCACCGCCCTGGCGACCGCCACGGCGGCCATTGCGGCCAACCTCCCCGACATAGACGTGCTCGTCTTTGTCACCGACATTCCGTCCGTCGCGTTCCGACGGGGGATCACGCACGGGGTTCCGGCGCAGCTCCTGCTGCCGGTCCTGTGCGCCGGCATCATGTACGCGATCGGGCGACGGCGGGCATCATCCTCCGCGCCGTCCGCTCATCTCGGCTGGCTGCTCGTGCTCTCGTACATCGGGATCTTCACGCACGTCTTCCTCGACTTCCTCAACACTTACGGGATCAGGCTGCTCTCGCCACTCTCTCAGAAGTGGTTCTACGGTGACGCGGTGTTCATCGTCGATCCCTGGCTCTGGCTTATCCTCGGTGCCGGCGCCGTGCTATCGCGCAAGGGAGATCCGAAAGCGGCGAGGCGCGCGCTTGTCGGCGCAACCATCTACGTTGCCGCGATGCTCACGTCCGCAGGGGCGGCGCGCAGAATCGTCGAGGACGCCTGGATCACTCGCAGCGGTCAGCCGCCGCGGGCGTTGATGGTTGGCCCGGCGCCGATCACGCCGTTCAGAAAGTCCATCATCCTCGACGCCGGGGACCACTACGTCGAAGGGACGTTCGGCTGGTTCCCGACTCGCGTGTCATTCGGCGATCTGACTCCGAAGAATGATGACGCGCCCGGAGTGGCAATGGCTCGGGAGGATCCGGCGGTAGCGGGGCTCCTGGTGTGGTCTCGCTTTCCGTTCTGGGAGATCCAGCCGGCGGCCGAAGGCACCGAACTGCGAGTCCGGGACATGCGATTCAAGGGGCTAGGACGCGCGCCTTTCACCGCGTCGGCGATCGTGCGCTGATATAGTCCTGCCTCCGCATGCAGGATCTTACGACCGGGTCCGTTACCCGCCACCTTCTCAAGACCACCAGTTTCATGCTGGTGACGATGGTCTTCCAGACGCTCTACTTCCTCGTCGACTTGTATTGGGTCGGCCGGCTGGGGAAGGAGTCGGTCGCGGCGGTCGCGGTCGCGGGCAACCTGACGTTCCTCGTCCTCGCGGCCACGCAGATGCTGAGCGTCGGCACCACGACGTTGATCTCGCACGCGGCAGGACGGAAGGATCCGCTTCGCGCCAATTTCGTTTTCAACCAGTCGCTCGGCCTCGGGATCGCGTCAGCGCTGATTTTTCTCGCGACCGGCATGGGGCTGCGCGAGGCCTATGCGGCGTCGCTGTCAGCGGATGCCGAGACGGCGCGGCTCGCGGGCGATTACCTCGCCTGGTTCATCCCGGCGATGGCCCTGCAGTTCCCGCTGGTGTCGATGACCGCGGCGCTGCGCGGCACCGGCAACTTCAAGCCGGGGATGATCGTGCAGACCTGCACCGTGCTGATCAACCTTGTGCTCGCGCCAGTGCTGATCTTCGGCTGGCTCGGTATGCCGGCATGGGGAGTCGCGGGTGCCGCGATCGCGTCGTTCGTGGCACTCATCGTCGGAACGATCTGGCTCGCGCTGCGCTACTTCCGCGGCATCACCGCCTATCTGTATTTCCGTCCGGCGGACTGGCGTCCCCAGATGACGATATGGGGCGAGATGCTGAAGATCGGTCTGCCGGCCGGCGCGGAGTTCGCGCTCATGGCGGTCTACCTCTTCATCGTCTACACCGTCAGCCGTCCGTTCGGGTCGGCCGCGCAGGCGGGCTTCGGCATCGGCCTGCGCATCGTCCAGGCCTGCTTTCTTCCGGTGGTGGCGCTTGGCATTTCCGTCTCGCCGGTCGCCGGACAGAACGTCGGCGCCGCGCAGGCGCAGCGGGTCCGCGATACCTTCCGCTCCGGTGTCATGATGGCGGCCGGCTACATGTTCCTGGCCGGCATGTTGTGCTTCCTGCTGGCGGCGCCGATCATTGGGATCTTCTCCGATGATCCGGCCGTCATCGCGGTCGGCAGCGAGTATCTGCGAATCGTGGCGTGGAGCTTCGTCGCGTCAGGCGTGATTTTCGTCGCGTCGAGCATGTTCCAGGCGCTCGGCAACACGCTGCCGCCGCTGGCAACGTCCTTCACACGTATTTTGGTGACCTGCGTCCCGATCGTGATGATGGCCGGCCGACCGGGGTTCGAACTGTGGTGGGTGTGGCAATTGTCGGTGGCCATCGGGTGGCTGCACATGGGAGCCAACCTGGTCCTGCTGCGCAGAGAATTCGGGCGGCGACTGAACTTCGCGCCGCCGCCCGTGTCGGCTGAGAGCTGAGAGCTAGAGCGCCCGAGTAGGACTCTCTACCATCTGCCATTTTCCTTCTTCCATCCGCTAGCGGGCGACGCCCGCAGCGGTAGTCGCTGGAGCGCTGACGGAACCCATGTCATTCCAGTTCAACAGCGTATTGAAGACCATGTTGAACTCGCCGTGGTTCTGCCAGCGGTAGATCGGATTGTTGGCGAACATGACGACGCGGCCCTTGCCGGAGTAGCCGCCAGGAACGTCGACCGCGATCGGACGTTCACGCACTTCGTCGGCTCCGCGCATCAGTCCGCTGAGGACGGCTTCGTCGCCCCCGACGTAGCGAGCGAGGACGTTCGACCGGTCGGGCTCACCGACGGTCATCAGCGGGCCGGCGAAGTACTTCACCGGCATCAGCTTCTCGGTGTAGCCGTAGAAGACCGGGTGGTCCAGGCGCAGCACTTCGGCCTGGACGATCGGCCGCGGCGCGTAGAAGTTGCTGGTGGTGTTGGCGCCCGCGTCGACGGTGCGGGCCATGCCCAGTTCGGTTGGGAATCGAACCGCCGCTCCCATCGCGACGAGCGTGCCGCCTTCGTCGAGGAAGCGCTGGAACGCTGCGACGCCCTCAGCGCCCATGCCCCCGGTGATGTCGTCGGACTCCCCGTACATCCCGACGAACTTGTAGCGCGGATCCTTCTTGTACGGCACCGGACGCGCGGCTGGCGGCGCAAACACCGCTGCCCGGGTCACGTTCTGAGTCGGCATCACGATCACGTCGTAGTCGTTCCTGAGATTGCCCTTCTTCACGCGTTCCTTGTAGATCAGGTCGAAGGGGATGCCGAACTTGTCGAAGGTGAATCGGACCCAGCCGATCTCCTGCGTTCCACTCCACGACGTGTAGATCGCGACGCGCGGCGCGTCAGCCTCATGCGACGCGACGGACGGCGCTGACGACAGCGCCGCTGCGGTCAGGCCGAACTCTTCGACCGCGGCGCGCACCTGCGTCATGTCGGCTGGCGGGGCGATAATGAAGGATCCCGCCGGGAAGTCGGTCCCCTCGGCCTTGAACGCCTTGTCGGCCACCTTCATCGGCACGCCCTTGAGGCGATAGCGGAACGCGATCATGTTGTTGGAGCCGAAGTGCGCCACCGCCATTCCGGCGGATCCGCTTCCGGTCACCTTCCCTTTCGCCACCGCCTCCTTCACCGAGCTCGTCGCGACACCCAGGATGGCCTTGTCCTTGATCTCCTTCACATCCACCAGCGATGCGAGCCCCATCGTCCAGCCGCTATCGTCGTAGGTGCGCAGGTTGGGATCGGGATAGTTCTGCTTCTCGAGCAGGTTCTTGGCGAGCCGTCCGTACGGCTGGTCGCGCTTGATCACGTACGAACCGGCGGGGAACGTGCCGTCGCTGGTCTTGAACTCGCTTTTCGCTTCACCGACTTCGATGCGCTGCACCCGGAGCAGGTTGACGAGCGTCGCGACCCGGGTCATGTCGCGCTGGACGGGGATCACGTAGCCATGCGGCGGATCGTTCTTCCCCGCCTCGATCGAGTTCGCGGTCTTCTTGTAGAAGTTTTCGATCACGAGGTTCGGGAACATCGAGGTCAGCTGCAGGCCGGTCAGGACGCCAGTCTGCATGTAGTTGGTGTTGTTGCGGCGCGAGAAATTCGCGGCCGCACCCGTCGGGATCGCGATGCCGCGATACCACTCGCGGTCCTGCCCACCGCCGCGTCCCGTCGGTACGGCTGGCGTCTGGGTGCCGCGACCACCTCCCGCGGGCTGGGCACCGCGACCACGTCCGGCTGCCGCCGGCTGGTCGCCTTCCGCGTTGTCACCGCCTCGTGCGCCACGGCCACGGCCGCCGGCCGCGTCGGGGCGAGGCTCGCTGCCGGACTGCGTCTCGTACATCCGCATCATGCCGTTGTGGTTGTAGGCAACCGAGCCGAGGTAGCCCGGTGACCAGCCGTCCATGAAGCCGTGTGTGTAGACGCCGGGCATCCCGTACTTGGTCATCTGCGCGAGTTCGAAGTTTGCGAAGAACGGCAGCTCGGTGAAGAGGATCGGGTCGAGATTCGGATTCTGGGGCGGACCACCGCTGTAGGTGTAGAGCAACGGCAGCGACTCGTGCAGGTCGTGCATGATCGGCGGGAACGCCGTGAAGTAGAAGTCCGCGAGCGCGCGCATCGACACCTGCGAGAGATGGATGTCGCGGTTGTTGTCGTGGAACACGTACTTGCCCCAGTAGGGGAGCGCCGCGCCGCCGCCGCGTCCGCCACCACCACCGCCTTCCGCCGCCGGCGCCGCGCCGCGCCCGCCTCCCGGAGCCTGTGCAGCCG
>JACDDJ010000310.1 GCA_013817065.1 Acidobacteriota bacterium | reverse complement strand
CCACCAAATTCGACAGCTCGTCCACGCGGCCTCTCAATACGGGTACCGGACGTTGCGTCGTGAGACCTATAGCACGCTGTTTGCGCTGCTGGCGTCCACCGGGCTGCGGGTGTCGGAAGCGATCCACCTGCGACTGCCGGACATCACACCCGACGGTCTGGTGATTCGCTGTTCGAAGTTTCGCAAGAGCCGGTTGGTCCCGCTGCACGACACGGCCAAAGCCGGACTTGCGCGCTATCTGCAGCGACGGTGCGTGTATGCACCCGCGGATGACCACGTCCGCGGATGACCACGTCTTCGTGTCGCTCCGACGAAAGCCGCTCTTGCTGCACGATGTCGAGGTGGCATTCCGCACCGCGGCGCGTGCCAGTGGCCTCCCCGACGGGCCGGCCCGTGCGCGACCGACGCCCCACTCGCTGCGCCACACGTTTGCCGTGAGGGCGCTGCAAACTTGCCCGGACGGCCGCGATGCCATCACGCAGCACATGCTGGCGCTGTCGACGTATCTGGGCCATGCCAAGGTCGCCGACACCTACTGGTATTTGGAAGCCGTGCCGGAGTTGATGACGGACATCGCCCAGCGTTGCGAGCGTTTTGTGATGGGAGGACGGCCATGACGCCGATCGCCCCGCACATCACCGCGTTCTTCCAGCAACGCCTGCCCGTCGAACGCCGCGCCAGCAGTCACACCTCTGACTCCTACGCGTACGCGTTCAAGCTGCTCTTGACTTATGCGAGTGAGCGCCTGAAAGTCCCGCCCTCGCAATTGCCCCTGGAGCAGATCGACGCCCCGTTGGTCGTCAGTTTCTTGAATCACCTCGAAACCGCTCGCAGCAATGGGCCGAGTTCCAGAAACGTGCGGCTGGCCGCCATCAAATCGTTCATGCACTTCCTGGAGTTTCGCGAGCCCTCGGCCCTGGAGCAGATTCGGCGCATCCTCGCCATCCCGCCCAAGAAAGCCGACACCCGGTTGGTCAAGCATCTGACGGTCGAGGAAATGCAGGCCATCTTGAACGCGCCGGATCCGACCGACCGGGACGGGCTTCGCGACCGCGCGATGTTACATCTGTGCTTCGCTGGAGGATTGCGCGTGTCGGAATTGGTCGGCGTACGGCTCGCTGACGTGACGCTGCAACCACAGGCCAGCATCGTCGTCCAGGGCAAAGGTCGGCGAGAACGGTGTCTGCCGCTTTGGAAGATCACTGCCGCGGCACTGCGAGCGTGGTTGGCCGTTCGGGGCACGGGTCTGGCGCCGGAGCTCTTCCTCAACGCACGCGGCCATCCCCTGACCCGTTCGGGTTTCGAGTACATCCTGGACAAATACGTCCAGACAGCCGTGAAGGCGTGCCCCTCCCTGTCCACGAAGCGAGTGTCTCCGCACGTACTGAGGCATACGTGCGCCCTGACCGTGCTGCAGGCGACCAAGGATCTGCGAAAGGTATCGCTGTGGCTCGGCCACGCGCACATGCAAACGACCGAGATGTACACGCGCGCGGACCCCTCCGTCAAACTCGAAGCCCTCGAAGCGATGGTTGCGCCAAAACTCCGATCCGGCCGCTTCAAGGCTACCGACAAGCTGATCGCGTCGTTGACGTCGCGTTCCGTAATGCGGAGCACCGATCCATCAAAGTGACGCTCGGGCGGGGCCTCTTCAGACGGGGCTCCGCATAACAATCGACTCCGCATTAAACCGACCCGTCGATGACTGGGGCAAGCTGCTCGGCGACACGGCCGCCGTCACCGCGCTTCTCGACCGTCTCCTCCACCACGCGCACGTCTTGAAGTGCGGCCCCAGGAGCTGGCGCACGAAGGTGCACACGGACTTGCGCACGGAGGAGGCCACGAAGTAGAACTTACTTGTCTCGGTCAGCGGCCAGAAATGGCCGGTTTTGCCCGTCGACGAATGGCCGGTTTTGACCCGTCCACAGAGGAACATCCTTAGGCAGCTGTCGTGTCGCTTATCAACTTATAGCTGGTGGTGTATCCCGGGCATCCCGATTCGGGGGCCGGGCTGCATGCGAGATTACCGGGCTCGCAGAGTCACCTCGAGGCCGTATTCGAGTGCCTCAGTCACACCGGCACTCACGGTCCTAATGCTTGCGTCCCCTCGAATCGATGGCCGGTCCACAGGCTACCGTCGGCCCAACGCGGTCAATTCGACCGCGGCGGCGGAACCGCGAGCCTGCCTCCTCGGCGTCGAACGCCGGCCCGCGACGCCGCCTTACCGATGTCGAGGCGAGTGAAGACCGTGCACGACCATCCGTCGCGTCGGCATCTGGCGTGTTATGCCAAGGGTCGAGCGGAGACCCTCACGGCCCGGCGAGGCGTGCGATTACCCAGCCGACAGTGGCGCCCGCCGCCGCGCCAATACCCACCCACGCGACCTTCCCCGAAGGTACGATGTCCTCCTCATCGGCTACGCCTACGCCGATCAGCGTCCCTCCGACAGCTGCGCCAACCCAAGGCAACCATCTCTGGAATCGGCCCCGTTTAGGGACGAGCGGGGCCCGCGGTGCGGCCCTTGTAATCGCGTCGTCCATCACTTGCGGCCGATACCAACGTGCATCCTTTTGTTCGAACTGGCGAAGCGAGGCTTGACGCAAAATCGGAGATGGGTACGACTGAACTGCTAGGCCGGTGATCGGCCCTTCCAAGGTCAGGGCAAGTACAACGACAGCATGGCTAAGGATGATCATTGGCGCCTTCCTTACTACTGTGACAATCGGATCGGAAGATCGACTTTTGGAGTGCCGCCACTGCTCAGCCGAAACCGACGCGTTGGAAACCCCTCTTTTCGCGCCTGTCCCTGGAAGTCGCCGGGAAGGAGCGGCGAAAACGAGAAGCGACCGAATGAGTCGGTGGTCACCCGGATTGTGGAAGGTCTCGAGCTAACGTATCTAGGGTCAGATCCGACCCGCGTGAGAGTCACTTCGGCGCCGCCGATCGGGAATCCGGCAGTGGCTTCGACAGTGCCACCAATCTCCGAGAGCGCACCCTCCTGCAACTCCAAATTACGAACGTCGCCTGCTGCGATGGTGTAGGGGCCATACCGCCCGGTTACAGCCGGGCCCCGGCTGAACTCAAGCCTAAACGGTACGTCAGCGATGATGTCCTTCACCTCCCACGTGCCGTCAGAGTCGGACACTCGAAGCCCCCCGTGAGAATCCATGTTGGGCGTGAAAGGCAAACGGCTGGCATCGTACACGACGCCAACGAACACACCCCGGAGTGGCTTCCCGTCGGCTGAGACTGCCTTGCCCATCAACCGAGCTCCGCGCGCTAAACGCACGACGGGAGGTGGTAAGTTCACGCTGTCAAATGAGCCCAACCATGGACTGTGCCCCGCAGCAAACACGGTAATGATGGCCGGGCCTGGGGGTAGAGCGATGGAAAGTGTCCCGTCGGACGCAGTCGCGGCCGACGCAATCTGCGCGGATCTGCCGTTGGACGCAACAATCGTCGCCGTAGCTCGCGGAACGGGCTCACCGTCGGCACCGAGGATGACTGCCGCCCAATCTTGAGCGCTCGGTTTCTGAGCCGATGCGATCGCTGCGCTGGATAGAACAGCAGCTAGACCCACTAGCAAAACCGCCGGTCCGTAGGTTCGAAGCATAGCTTTCATTCCCATCCTCCTTTAGTAGAAAGCCAGATCCGTCCACAGTCGCATCCGAACTTGCGCATCAACCTCGTACTCATTGGACTCGAGAAAACGCCCCGTCACGTGCTTCCAGTCGCTCTCGCCATAGCAGTAGTATGCATCCTCGCAGGCGAGCGGTGCGTAGGTGCTGTCGTATCCGAGCCGCTGAACCCAGTCGTCCTGATCCCACGGGTCAAGCTCGTAGAGATCGATGTAGTTTCCAGTGACACCTACACCCATGTTGTCAACGTTGAAGCAGCCACCAGATGCACCCCCATCCACGGGGTCGCTCCCGATCATCTACAGCGAGCGTAAATGCTCCAGTAAAGAGTTCTGGTTGACCGCGGAAGACGAGTGAGCCGCTTATCGTCGCTTTATCGTCCGACGTAACTGGTGAGCCGCATTGGAACGATGCGATGAATAGATCCCCGCGATGTACGTCTCCGCTCACTACTCGGGCCGCAGCCCTGCCTTCCGCCTCACACTCGACTCTAAATTCGAATGTCAGATCTTCGGCAGTTCCGTCGTATGTCCCGGATTGAATCATGAAGCCTCCGAGTAATAAGCGCGTGCTGGCGGGCGACCGGAATCGACGTTAACCGGTCCCCGCCTTCAACCGGTCCCCACCTTCGTCGTCGCAAATGCGGCCCATGTCTGCATGAGCGATCGCCTGAGGTCGAACAGATCACTCCGGAAGTATGCAGCCTCGCTCTTGTCCTTGATAACGTGCGCTAATGCGGCCTCGCAGACGGTCCGCGGGACGTTAGTTCTTTCCGCCGCCCAATCACGGAACGCACTCCGAAAGCCGTAGCCGTGATGTCGTCCGCCTTCAAGCGGCGAAGCATCATGAGGAACACCATGTTCGACAACGGCTTCTGCGCGGACCGACCTGGAAACACGTAAGGGCCGCCGTCGGCCAAGATCTCCGCTCGATCCAGGAGCTCCAAACAGCGGCGGGACAGCGGAATGCGGTGTTCACGCCCCGCTTTAATCCGCGTCGCGGGGATCGTCCACATCTTCGCGGCTTGGTCGATCTCCTCCCAGCGGGCTCCAACCACCTCACTTGTGCGCGTGGCGGTCAGGATCAAGAACTCGAACGCGATCTTCGGAACGTCGCCAGCGGCGCTGGCTCTGAGGATCTCAAGGAATGCCGGGACGAGCGCATAGGGCAACGCGGCATGATGCGACGCAATGTGGCGGCTCCGCGGAAGGCGGCCTGCCCCAGCAGCGCGGCATGCTCGATGGGGACGGCCAACGGGAGAAAAGGGCTGCTGCGTGCGACAATCCGATGCTCCGACGGATCCGCCCGCCGGGTCTGTAGAGAACTTTATAGAAAGCAAAAGGTGCAAATGGCCCTTGGGTTGGGCGAATCGAACCAATCATTCCTTTGGGCCACCGCGACCTCATCGGTTGGGTTGGCAATTCTGCTGTATAGCGGCTCTCTTCGCGCGGGATTTGTCGCCGACGACTGGGATTTCCTTGCTCTCGTCGGTCAGGCCCGTTCCGCCGCCATTGCGTTCGAGCCGCTTGTCGGTCGTTTCTTTCGGCCGTGGGTCGTTCTGCTGTATTACGTGAACTACAAGGCGTTCGGCGAGTGGCCGCTGCCATTTCACCTGACGGTTGTTCTTCTGCACGCGCTGAACGCTTGGCTCCTATGTCTGTTCACGTTACGGATTACGAAAGGTGATCGCGTCCTGGCGCTGCTGACAGGCGCGCTCTTCCTGGCGTTTGCCGGACATTCGGAGGCGGTGTCGTGGATCGCCGGCACTGCTGACACCATCCTCATGTCGTTCGCCATTGGGGGTCTGCTGCTGCTGCATCGCGCGTTGACATCGGGGTCTCCGCTGCTTCCGACGGTGACGGGTTGGCTCGTACTCGCAGCCGGCATTATGGCGAAGGAGACTTCGGTCATGTTACCGGCGCTTGCAGCGGCGTACGGAACCGCATTCGCGCTGTCGGTCACGGGCGAAGAGCGGCGTGCCGCTTTCGTGAAGACGGCGCGATTCGTCGTCGTGCCGGCCCTAATCGTCGCCGGCTATCTCGCACTGCGTACTACGCTCTTCGGCGACCCGACGGATGCCTACGCTGGCCTCAGCCTCAGCGCCGGAACAGTATTCACCTATGCGCGGGCGTTCGTGCTGCGCATCTTCTTCCCACCTTGGGGGCGCCTCGCGATCGCCTGGGGTCACGGTCAGGACGTGTGGCTGCTGGGTGCCGGCCTCGTGGTGCTCGTGATCGCCCTGATGAGGGCGCACCCCCGAGTGCCGCTGCTGTTTTCCGGCGCCGCCGCCGCCATCATGCTGGCCCCGGCCCTTCCGCTGACCATTTCGCTGAGCACCACCGAAACCGAACGCGTGGTCTACATCCCGACGGCGTTCGGCGC
>JACDDJ010000309.1:2575-6022 GCA_013817065.1 Acidobacteriota bacterium | reverse complement strand
CATCCGGGTGATCCTGCTGACGCAGGGTTGCAGAAAAGACGTATGTGGCCACACCAGGTATGGTCGCACCTTGCCCCATGGCATTCATCTGTGTGAACGTCTTCCGCCCCATCAACAGCGCGTCGTAGTCGGCGAACATCGCCGCAAAATCGATCTCGGGATCCATCAGGATCCAGTCTGCTTCGCCCCCGGGCCCCGCGATGAACCCGTCAAGGCTGATCGCTACCCCGTACCGGACCCTCCGCATCGATCCTCCTTGAGTACAGGCTCAATAAATTACTAAACGTTCATTTACTATGTCAAACACTTACTGTACGAACGTTTACAATCGGCTCGATGAGCCCGCGACCCCGAAGCGCTACGGACGAAGACCTGATCGCCGCGACCCAACGGGTGGTGACGCAGCTCGGGCCGCACCTCACGCTCGCGGACATCGGGAAGGAAGCGGGCGTGTCGGCTGCGACACTCGTACAACGTTTCGGGTCGAAGCGCGCGCTGCTGCTCAAGTTCGCGTCCCTCGGCGCCGAAGGAACCCACAGGCAGTTCGCCGCGATCCGGAACGCGCACCCGGATCCGCTGGATGCGCTCCGCGAGATTGTGCGTTGCTACAGCCACATGGCGCCGACTCCCGAAGCGGTTTCGAACGGACTGGCGTTTCTGCAGGTTGATCTGACCGATCCAGAGTTCCATCGGTTCGCTCACGCGCAGGCGCGGGCCGCCCTGCGCGCACTTGAGAAGGTGCTGCACGACGCGGTGAAGGCGGGCCAGCTGGCTCCCTGCGACACCGAGCGCCTTGCCTTCGCGCTGCACTCCGCCATCGGGGGGGCCATGGTTGCGTGGGCTGTCCTGCGCGAGGGCACCGCAGAGGACGCAATCTTGGCGGCCGTGGAAACGGTGCTCGAGCCTCGTCTGAAACCCCACCGCACGGCACCAGTCAGGAAACAGCGCGCACGCGGGTAGCACTGAGTGGTGCGCCCCACTCGGTCGCGCGTAGGGAATTCCGGGGCGGCGGAAGACAAGGATCCTCCTGGGGATGGGCCCTACCCAGACTGTCACACCGGTCGGAGCAACCTGTCCAAGCTGTTCGGAAACGGCACAGCGATCCACCCCTCGCGCATCGCTGCCGCCTGGTGCTCTGGCGGGATCGGCTCGCACCAGCCCGATTGCGGCCGCTCGGGCCACCATCGCAGCTATCAACGCATCTAGGGCGTCATCGCTCCGCTGGCAGAGCGCGCGGACGTCGGGTGGCAGGTCCAGCCACTCTTTGGTGGCGTCCTCGATGGCCTGCAGTACCGCAGCCTGGCCTGGGCACCGGTGCGCCGCTTGTATCCGACCGCATTGAAGCCCCATAGCGCGAATGCCGCCGCGGGGTAGACCTCCACGACCTTGCCGCTGCCATCCCTGCCATTGGCGCACCCGGCAGGGCGCGAACTGCGACCCCGGGCTTAGAAGGCCGGTGTTCGATTGTCGCAGACGCTGTGCGGTCGTGTGCGACCGGTTCCGTTCTAACCGCCCACTTCTGATCACGTGTGAGCACTCGCATAGTTGTCCGGCGCGGCTCTGATCAATTCCGCTCCCTCATTTCGCGGGACTCAAAATCCCGTTTCCTTCGGGAAGTGTGGGTTCGACCCGCACCTCCGGCAACAAATCGAGATGTAAGGACAGGCATTTCGTTCAGTCGAGCATTCCGACCGCACCGGCCGTTGAGCGGCCTGCGGCGGCGCGCGTGAGACGGATGTGCGATGGAGGAATCCCCATCGCAGCCAGATCGACGCTCCGGATTGGGGTGTCGTCGCATACGGGCATCAGTTCGGTTTCCGATCCTTTCAAATCGTCAGGATCTGCCGCAGCGCGAACTCAGCTCGCAGCTCCGTCCAATCGAACATGGTTTGGATCTCCGGGAATTCGTCGGCGTGCTGGGTGCTGTCGAGCACGCCGATCAAGGAAAGGGCGGAGTCCAGTTCTGTGCGGACGAAATCGCGGTACTTGTCATTATGGATGTGCAGACACAGCCACTCGATCTTCGTCCCGCGAGTCGGATGCCCTTGCGGATCCAGCTGCTTGTTGTTCTGCTTGGCCCAGCAGCACGAGATCGTCATGAGCCACTGTGTGCAGAACTCCCTTGAGCAGGCGACGCATGGAGGACCCCCACTGCGCCCGCCAATCGGACCGCGTTCCCTCGCTCGCGCTTTTCGCGCCGGCGTACTGCTCTGCGTACGCCGGGTTCAATTCCTGCAGCGTGACCTCGAGAAACGCCGCAGTTTCACTCACGATCACTACCCGAGTGGACTCCAGCTTCTGCGCATCTGCTGGCTCTTCGTAATCCTCATGGGGTGTGATCGTCCGGACCGCGGCAGTGTGAATTAGGAGATCTGCCGCCGGCAGCTCGGAAACGAACGGGGGAACCGTCGCGAGGAGACCCTCTGGCCGGGTCAAGGACGCGACCAGCTCCGAGTGCCGCAACGAGAGCTGCTCGGTGAGGAGCTGGATCCTTTCCTGTTTGGCCTGCTCGATTTGGATCAGCTCGCCGGCACGCTCCAGGTTAAGCGTGCTGAAGGTCGTCTGCGCCATCGCGATGTGCGTGGACGCGGCGAGGAGCTCGTTTTTGAAATCGCGCTGAGTGAGGAGCAGCGTCTTCTCCACGCCTTCGATCGGCTCAATCCGAGCGTCGCCGCCACGTCGGGAAGGGAGGAGACGGGGAACTGCCTCGCGATCCGCTCCGCCTGGCGATTCATGTTCTCGATCTGCTCACGTACTTCTCGATCGAGCTGTACGGGCCTTCCATGAGACGCCGGTACGTTTCCATTTGCCGCTGGATGTTTCTCCAGAATATCTCGTCCACGGGCGCCTCCTGAAGAATACCTACGCCGCCGTATTAACAGGGATAACAAACAGACTACCGCCATCCGTCTGTCCAGAAAAGAAATGCCCCCGGGGTCCCGAGGGCGGCCATGGGATCAGCGGGTCCTAACTCCAGGAAAGCGGCGCCCCGACACAACTCGAGCCCCCGACCCTCGGCTTCGAAAACCGATGCTCTCCAGCGTCGATGTGCGGTCGTGTGCGACAGGCGCTGTTCGACGCGGCTTCTTCTGCTCACTTCTGGTCACACGCGTCTTCGTCCGGCGCGGTTCTGATGGCCTGGGCGCGCCGCTCAGAAAGTAGACCATTCGCCGCTCGGAAAGTAGACCACCTGAGGGTTTGATGGCGGGCTTGTCGGATCAGGGGATCCGGGGTCCGCTGGAGGATGCTCAGACGGTGGATTCGCTCGGCAGGCGCTCGACGGTATAAAGGCACGGACCAGCGCCGGGCGGCTGTTCCTGGCGATCGGGTCGGAACGCGTAGACATGGTTCAGGCGGCACGCTCGTTTGTTGCCGACTTGAACGCCCGGCCGGTCGCGATCTTGAGTTCTTTCAGATTCCAGACGCCTCGCATGGGAACACTAACGA
>JACDDJ010000309.1:0-2565 GCA_013817065.1 Acidobacteriota bacterium | reverse complement strand
CTAACGACTTAGGCTTGGTGCCAGGGCTGCAATTCATCTTTCGTCCGATCTCCCTCGCAGGTCACCCGCTCGAGCGTTTTGGGACGGAAGCAGGAACACCAAAGCTCCTCGAGATATTCTGGAGCATCCGCGAGGGATACCTGCGCGGAGCCAAGCAGCTCGGCCTGCCCGAACGTCTGCCGCTTACGTTCCTCAGATACTGGAGCCGCGCCCCGGACGCTGAGTTGGTGCCTTTCGTGTTGCGGCTGTGTCAGGAACTCATGTCGTCATACCCCGTAGTGTTCGCCGGATACGAGTGCGCGGCTGATGCGCAGGCGCGATCGGGACGCGCTGAAGAAGCGTTGGCGAACTCCCGTCGAGGCATCGATCTAGCGCGGCAAGCGGGCAACACTGTTGCGGCTGAACGGATCAAGGGCAAAGAGGAAGCCCTCCGCAGCCGCCGCAACGCGCACTACTGGTAACCGATGCGCACAACGGAGGTGGCCGGGATCGCCTCATCAACATCTCCGTCGCAGCGAGCGGCGGCACGGAGGTGTTCAGGCACGGCGGGAGAGGGCTGATCGCGGTGTGTTATTGGGAGTAGCTACAGTCGCTCCTTGGTCACCCGCCGCGCGAGTTCCAACGAAGCACCCTAGAGGCTACCGCGCCCGTTTCTTGCCGAAGAACTCGCCAGCGTTCCACGTTGGCCGTGCGGAGGCGTCGGCGGCCAAGTAGGTTGTAAGAAACATAAATCGCGTGTATCGGGCGGCGGCCTCGAGATCGAGTGCTTGCCGCATATCGTCCTGGGGGGTGTGGTAGTGGGTGCGCATCCACTCACTTGGCAGGGACGCTCCCACCCACAGCACCGGAATCCCGGCTAGCAAGAACGGCGAATGGTCGCTGCCACCGACGCCGAGGGGCTCGAGCCGAATGGCGACGCTGAGTTGCCGGCCGGCGGCCTGAGACGTCGCACCCAACGACGAGTTTGAGCCGCCTCGGACATCGAGGTGCTCAAAGGGCGTCACGGACGTGCCGTCGACATTGAGGGCGGCGACGATCTCTCCAGGCACTAGATCCGATCGGCGCACGAAATACTCAGCGCCGATGAGTCCCTGCTCCTCGCCGGTCGTCGCCAAGAACACCAGCGACCGGGCCGGGCGACGCGGGAGTGACAGAAATGCCTTGGCCATCGTCAGCAGCGCCGCAACGCCGGAGGCGTTATCGACGGCCCCGTTGTAGACCGCATCCCCGCTGATCGGTTCGCCGACGCCGACGTGATCGAGGTGCGCCATGAGGACGATGTGCTCGCCAACGCGCCGAGGATCACTACCGGGCAGTCGCGCGACGACGTTGGCGCTGCTGACCTCATGAGATACCTGACGGAGCATCAGCTGTACTGATCCGACGAGCAGGCCTGCCTGAAGAGTAGGACGGTCGAGCGACCCCAAGATGCCTTCGGCCGTTTCACGTTGCAGGTACACAAGGGGGATCACGGACTCCCGATCTCTCGTTGGCATTGCTTCGCTCACGCCTAGTTGCCGGGCTGCTCGCACACGTAGATCCCAAGGTATCTGTGGCGCATCTACTAACAGGAGGGCCGCAGCGCCGTGAGCCGCTGCGTTCGCCACCTTGTGAGTGGCGTCGGCATAGAACGACCGTTCGCTTGGGCTGAACGACGGCGGTCCACCCGGCAACGCAACGACGATCTTGCCGGCAACATCAAGCCCCCGATACGCGTCAACACCGTGCTGCGGAACGGACACCCCGTCCCCGACAAACATCAGTGGGCCTTCCGCAGAGACCGAGGCAGCGCCGCGCATCCCATAGGTGACGAAGTCGTTCGCATAGGCGAGCGTCCGACGCTGCCCGAGAGCAGTCACAGTCAGCGCTGAGCCTCTCTCGTCAACGCGTGTCCGTCGAATCGTTATCTGCTGCAAGTTGCCACCGTTGATGCCCTGGAGTCGCAGGCCGCGGAATTGGTCGGCAACGTATTCTGCGGCCCTGTCGAATCCCGGCGTGCCGGTTTCCCGTCCTTGCATCGCGTCATCCGCCAGGACCGTCATGTGCGCTTGGATCCTGGCCGCCGAAATTTCCTTGGCAGAGACTGTCACGGTCGCGTTGGGCAGCAATGAGGCTTGACGGGCTGCGAAGACGGCGGCTGGAGCCGTCGCGAGGAGCACAAGAACTCCGCCCCGGAACCACGCGGAAGTTTGTCCGAGCAGCCGAGGACGTTGGACCGAGCTCTTCGCGCCGGTGTCATTCCTTGCCATAGCGGCGACATCTTATCGTGCTTCGGCGTAGCGCGTCGGGTTCTCTCGCAACGTGGGTCGCGACTAGTCGCGAAGGGACGGACCATGCGCCGTCGCGGGAATCGGGAATCAGTACGGCGTTTATCGAGACTTACCCGGCGATTTCGCAGGCTGGTCGGGGTCGGGAGGTTGATTCGGCTACTGCGCGTGGCGCGCTTCACCCGTTAGCGGATAGCCAACGACATCGCGCGGAGCTTGGCGGCGTGGGATCTACGGCGTGATCGCCTATATCGCCACACAGCGGACCCACGAGATTGGCACCCGCATGGCCCTTGGC
>JACDDJ010000308.1 GCA_013817065.1 Acidobacteriota bacterium | reverse complement strand
GTCATCGGCTCATCGATGCATCCTTCTGTGATGCATCGATGGGTCGATAACTCGATGTCGACTCCACGATAGACCGATAGACCGACCACCGGATAATTCAATGCTTTCCGATCTCCTCAAGTGGGGCAAGCGCGGGGACTCCGCCAATATCGCACCGCCGAAGGGTGCCGAGGTCGTCGTTCCTTCCAAGGCCTTCCCGAAGTTCCTCGCGGCCGTGAAGAATCAGCCCGAGCCTTCGATCGTGCTCGACTTCGGACCCGTCACCGGCGGCAACGTGGGTTTTCTCGGCGAGCGGCTCGGCTGCAAGCTGTTCATCGAAGACCTCGTCAGCGAGCTCGATCGCCACAAGAAGGCCGGCACCACGGCCGGCCTTGCCGGGGTGATGGAATCACGCCTGCGCAACGACGACGAGTCGGTCGACGGTGTGCTGTGCTGGGACTTCTTTGACTTCCTGGACAAGCCAGCCGCGCAGGCACTGGCCAAGCAGATTGCGCGGATCCTGAAGCCCGGTGGGGCAGTGATGGGTTTCTTCTGCTCGACGGCGGTCGAGCGAGCACCCTTCATGAAGTACGAAATCATCGACGAGGGATCGCTGCGCCACCGCCACCACCCCGGTGCCGGCGGCCAGAAGTATCCGCTTCAGAACCGCGACATCATCAAGATGTTCGACGGCCTCACGGTCGCCGAATCCTTCCTGCTGAAGAGCAACACGCGCGAGATCCTGCTGCGAAAGAAGTAGGCAGCCTTCGGCCGGCCGACCGCGTGACCAGTGTCACGTCCGGGTGACCTGAATGCCTGCGCCCCGGGTGAGGCCGAGGATATCGGCTGCGCTCCCGGCATTGGCGGCGAGTTCGAGATGGTCGGTGCTGCCAAACAGGCCGCAGATCTCGCCCGGCCGGATGTCCGCATACGTCGCCACCAGTCGTCCGACCGTGGCTTCTCCAGCCGCCACCTGCACCCCCGCGGTCTTCGCAAATTTCTCGAACGTCTTTCGATCGATGTTGGTGACCAGGTTGCCGAAGCGGTCCGTCCGCAACACCGCGCCGCGCAGCTCGTCGTCAGTGAGCTCGGCCTGCGGGATGTCGAGCCGGTGGAGCTCCGGGACGTTGCGGCCGAGGGCCGGCAGCTGGATCCCTTTGGCGATCCAGGCCGCCGCCGGCGCGAACCGGTCGCGCCCCTCGAACGTGCGGCTGACCGTCGGACGTGCGTAACGGCGCTCGGTGAGCTCCACCACCTTCTTCGGAGTGGCCTCGCGCAGGACGGCTGACAGCAGGCCGTTGTCGGGGCACACGAAGCGGTAGTCACCGATTTCCGCCGCCACGCCCCGCCGGCCGGAACCAACCCCGGGATCGACGACGGCGAGAAAGATGGTGCCGGCTGGAAAAAAGCGGTAGGCGGCGGCCAGTTCGATTGCGCCATCCAGCACGTCGTGCGGCGCAATGTCGTGGGTGATGTCGATAAACGTCACGTCCGGGCAGATGCCGAGCATGACTCCCTTCATCGTGCCCACATAGTGGTCGCGGGATCCGAAGTCGCTCAAGAGTGCAATTACCGGGCGCATGGCCCAAGGATACCTGAAGGGTGCACTAGAATAAGTTGTTTCATCTTTCGACGAAGGACGCATTCATGATTGATTTCGATCTGACCGACGAGCACCAGCTTCTCGAGAACTCTGTCCGGGAGTGGGGCGCGCGTGAAGTGGCGCCGAGGATCCGGGAGCTCGATCGCGAGCACCGGTTCGACAAGAACATCCTGACGCAGATGGCCGACATGGGGCTGCTGGGCTGCTCGGTGCCGCAGGAATACGGCGGCGCCGGGATGGACTACATCAGCCTGGGGATCGTGTCGGAGGAGCTCGAGTACGTCGACACGTCGCTGCGCGTGATCATGTCGGTGCACGCCGGTTTGAACTGCCTGTCGCTGCTCACGTGGGGCACCGAGGACCAGAAACAGCGCTACCTCGTGCCGCAGGCGCAGGGGAAGAAGATCGCCACCTACGGGTTGACCGAACCGGCCGCCGGCAGTGACGTTCGCGGCATTCAGACCGTCGCCATCAAGAAGGGCGACAACTACTACGTCACCGGCGAGAAGATGTGGATCTCGCTGGCCGACGTCGCCGACAATTTTCTGGTGTTCGCGTGGACCGACCTCGAGAAGAAGAAGAACCGCGACACCTCAGGGATCAGCGCCTTCATCATCGAGCGTGCCTTCAAGGGATTTTCAAGCGGCACGCTGAAAGAGAAGTGGGGCATCCTCGCCGGCAACACCGGCTTCTTCAAGATGGATGAAGTCGAGGTGCCCGCCGCGAACCTGCTCGGACGCGAGGGTGAGGGGTTCAAGATCGCAATGTTTGCCCTTGACCAGGGCCGCTACACTGTCGCCGCCGGAGCGACCGGCCTGATCCGGGCGTGCCGTGACGCCAGCTCGAAGTACGCACTCGAACGGGAGACGTTCGGTCAGCGCATTGCCGAGCATCAGCTGGTGAAAGAGATGCTCGCGCACATGGAGTCGGACTACCAGGCCTCGCGCCTGCTGTGGCTCCGCGCCGGTGCGCTCAAGAACGCCGGGCGCCGCAACACGCGTGAGACCGGCCTGGCCAAATGGTTCTCGACCGTCGCCTCCGAGCGGGCGGCCGGCGATTCCGTGCAGATCCATGGTGCCAACGGTTACTCCGACGAGTATCCCGTCGGCCGTTTCTACCGTAACTGCAAGGGCGCGGTGATCTACGAGGGCACTCGCGAGATCCACAAGCTGATGCAGGCCGACTACGTCCTCGGTTTCCGGCAGGACAAGCCGCTGCGCTGCGAACTCCCGGCAATTCAGAAGTAGAAAGCAGGCGAATCCATGGACTCTGATCTGTCGCTCGACTTTCTCACGGTCGTTGAACAGGCGGCGATTGCCTGCGCCCACACGATGGGCCAGGGCGATCGGCACAAGTCGGATCAGGCCGCGGTCGAAGCCATGCGCAGGTGCATGGATTCCGTGCCGATCGACGGGACGATCGTGATCGGCGAGGGCGAACGGGACGAAGCGCCGATGCTGTTCATCGGCGAGCGAGTCGGGCTCGCCACCAAGAGCGAGTGGCAGGGGATGGTCCTGCCGAAGATTGACATCGCGGTCGATCCGCTCGAAGGCACGAACCTCTGTGCCACCGGCGAACCCAACGCGATCGCCGTGCTTGCGGCGTCTGAAAGCGGCGGGCTGCTGCACGCACCCGACATGTACATGGACAAGCTGGTCGTCGGGCCGAGCTCGAAGCACGCCGTGAGCCTGGATGCGACGCCGGCAGAGAACCTGCGCGCGATCGCCCGCTGCCTCGAGCGCGACGTCGAAGACCTGGTCGTGGTGGTGCTCGAACGCGAACGCCATCAGAAGCTGATCGCCGACATCCGCGCGACCGGTGCGCGCATCCGGTTGATCGGTGATGGCGACCTCTCCGCCGGCATCGCGGCGGCGGTCGTGGGCAGCGGCGTGCACGCGGTAATGGGGACCGGCGGCGCCCCCGAGGGCGTGCTCACGGCCGCGGCGATGCGCTGTCTCAACGGCGAGATCTTCGGCCGGCTCGTCGTCGCCAAGGCCGGTGACGAGGAGCGCTGTAAAGCGATGGGGATCAGCGACCCTAAGCGCATTTACACCTCGAAGGATCTCGCCTCCGGCGAGAACATCATCTTCGCGGCAACCGGTGTGACCGACGGCGCCCTGATGAAGGGGGTCCGCTTCTTCGGTGATGGCGTCCGCACCAGTTCGCTCATCATGCAGAGCCAGCCGGCGCGGATCCGCTTCATCGACACGATTCACGTGGAGCAGGCGCGGATGGTGCGAGTCCGCTTCTAACCCTTGCACTGGCGCAGGAACCTCTACGCGGTCACGGCCGCCAGCTTCATCGGCTTTACCGGCTTCACGCTGGTGATGCCGTTCCTCCCCTTGTATTTCGAGCAGCTCGGCGTTACCGACGTCGGCGACATCGCGCTCTGGTCCGGCCTCAGCCTCGGCGTCACTCCCGCGATTACGGCATTCATGGCGCCCCTGTGGGGGCGTCTTGCCGACCGCTATGGACGCAAGATCATGGTCCAGCGGTCGCTGGTCAGTTTCGTGTTCGTGATGGCGGCGATGGCCTACGTTCGCGAGCCATGGCACGTCTTCGCGCTGCGTGCCCTCCAGGGGCTCTTCGCCGGCTACGGGGCACTCACGCTGACGATGGCGGCCGACTCGGCGCCGCGCGAGGAAACCGCGTATGCGATCGGCTTCGTTCAGACGGCACAGCGGCTGGGGCCGGCACTCGGGCCCGTGATCGGCGGTGTCGTCGCCCAGGCTGTCGGCCTGCGCAACGCCTTCTTCGTCACCGCGAGCTTCTACCTTGTCGCGGTGGTAGTCGTCGCCGTCGCATACGACGAACGCGGCGTGCTCAAGCGGGATGCCGTGGAGGCGGGTGGACGCATCACGTTCCGCAGCGTGCTCGCCTTCGAAAACTTCGTCCTGCTGATGGCAGTGATCTTCGGGCTCCAGTTCGTGGACCGGAGTTTCGGCCCGATCCTTCCGCTCTTCGTCGGGGCGCTCGGCACCGACAGCGCTTCAGTGCCTCTCCTGTCCGGCGTGCTGTTCTCGATTTCGGCCGGGGCCGGAGCGTTCGGCAACCGGCTCTGCGCGTCATTGATGCACAGGACTGGGCCTCGCCGCGTGATCGCGACCGCATGTGCGGTCGCCGGCGTCGGCGTCGCGGGTTTCCTACTCGCCGGAAGTGCCTGGTGGCTGGCGCTGCCGACGGCTGTGTTCGGGATCGCGATCGGAACCGCCACGACCGCCGCCTACACCGCCGCCAGCAGCATTATCCCGTCTGGCGCACGCGGCACCGGTTTTGGCCTGCTGGCCACTGCGTCGCTAGTCGGGCTTGCGGTGAGTCCGATCGTCAGCGGTCTGCTCGGTGCGACCAGCATCAAGGCCGTGTTCCTTGTCGATGCGCTCATGCTCGGCGGCCTGGCCATCATGGTGTCGCGACTGATGATCACGTCACCCGTTCCGGTGGCCTCCGCGCCACCCACCGAGGAGGTCTGAGCACATGGCAACTCTCGATCCTGGTCTTATCGTCCGCGCCTGCGTGCTGCTGCGAGCCGGCGGCGTCGTCGCCTATCCGACCGATACCTTCTACGGCCTCGCGGCCGATCCTCGAAATCCCGGGGCCGTGGCTCGCTTGTTCGCAATCAAGGGCCGTGCGGCAGGGCAGGCGATACCGCTCATCGCCGCCGACTTAGCGCAGGCGACGGGCGCGGCGGAGTTCGACGATTGTTCGCTGCGGCTGGCTCGCGCGTTCTGGCCGGGTCCACTGTCGCTGATCCTGCCTGCCAGCAGCGCGGTCTGCAAGGACGCGAAGGCAACCGATGGAACCGTCGCGGTGCGCGTCCCGGCGTCCGATGCCGCACGCGCCATCGCGCGTGCCTTTGGTTTCTGTATCACGGCGACGAGCGCGAACCTGAGCGGCGAAGCGGCCCCCACCTCGGCCGCGAGCGCGAGCAGCGCACTCGGCGGCGTCGTGGATCTAGTGCTCGACGGCGGCGACACGCCGGGTGGTGAGCCGTCCACGCTCGTCGATGCGCGCGAAGAGATCCCGCGGCTCGTGCGCGCCGGCGCGATCGCGTGGGACCGCGTGCTAAGATCGACCGAGTGACGCGCATGGCTTCACGCTCGAACGCGAACGGCACGCGCGAGCGCGTGGCGCTCGTCGGCCTCTTCTCCGGTTCCTCTCGCGACTTCGATCCCGAGCATTCTCTAGATGAGCTCGCCGGCCTCGCGGCAGCCGCCGGCGCCACGGTCGTGCTCCGTGTGCTGCAGAAGAATGTCCGTCCGGACCCGGCAACGTTTCTCGGCAGCGGGAAGGTGCTCGCGCTCGCGGCCGCATGCGCCGAGGCCGAGGCCGACACGGTCATCTTCGATAACGAACTGAGCCCGGCGCAGTTGCGGAATCTCGAAGAAGCGCTCGAGCGCAAGGTGGTCGATCGAACGCAGTTGATCCTGGACATCTTTGCCAGCCGTGCCCGC
>JACDDJ010000307.1 GCA_013817065.1 Acidobacteriota bacterium | reverse complement strand
GCTCGGCCTTCGTCGCCACGACGGCCCGCTGAAACTCGGTGCGCGGAAAAAGCTGGAGCAACTGACTGAAGATGCTGCAGAATCTCGTCATAGGGGTTGGGCCTCGGTCTGAGATGGTGAAGTGTGGAAACTGCGCCATCATCATACGCGGGTGCTCAACCCCTTTCGCGTTCACGCGCGACCGCGATTGCGCCGGCTAATTTGGACAAGAGTGATGGTAAATGGCTAATTCCTTTACCATTTTCCATCTACCATCTACCATTTCGCGCATCTGTCCCGTCATAATGCGCGAGTGTTGCCTTCGTCAGTCGACGCCTCATTGCCGACACGCACGGCGCTGCCGACGGCGCGCATTGGCGCCGTTCTCGAAGTCATCATCTGCTCGGGCTTTCCGACCCAACTCCTTCTGATCGCGGTGCTGCGCGGGTTTGGCATGCCGATCCAATCCGCGGACGGCGGGCTCAATCCGCAGTTTGTCTTCTCGGTGTCGCTGCTCGACGCGGGGCTGGTGATCGGGCTGGTGCTGCTCTTCCTGCGGGCCCATCACGAGAGCGCGCGTGAGGTGCTGCTCGGGCGCGTTCGCATGCTGCGCGAAGCACTGGTCGGGATCGCGATGATCCCGCTTGCCTTCTTCATCGTCGTTCTCATCATGGCGATCGTGCTCACCTACGTACCGCAGCTGCACAACGTGCTGAACAACCCGCTCGAGGACATGCTCAAGACCCGGACCGACGCGGCGGTGTTCGCGGTCGTGGTGATGATCTCGGGCGGCGTGCGCGAAGAGGTCCAGCGCGGCTTCATCGTCCATCGCTTCGGGCAGTACCTTGGTGGCGGCGCGCTGGGCGTCCTGGTCTACAGCGCGCTGTTCGGCCTCGGCCACCTGGAGCAGGGCTACGACGCGATGATCGCGACCGCCACGCTCGGGGCGTTCTGGGGCTTCGTCTACTTGCGCCGCGGCAGCATCATCGCGCCGGTCGTGAGCCATGCCGGGTTCAACCTCGCGCAGGTCCTGAAGCACCTCGCGCTGAGGTAACATTTCCCATCACCCTTCTGGATCGCCTCGCCCGCTTTTTCCTGCTGACACGACGCGAGTTTGTTGCCCTCGCGCTCCTGTTCCTCGTGTCGCTGCCGGCGGTGACGGCGCGGCTGTATTCGTCCGACGAGGTGCAGTACTTCTCCTACCTCCGCTCGCTGTATTTCGACCAGGACGTCTCGTTCGAGAACGAGTACCGCTATTTCTACGACCGCAACATCGCGCAGTCGGGTGGGTTTCACGAGACATTTCTCGAGCGTGAAACGGGCGCCGGGCGACGCGTGAACTACGGCACCATCGGGGCGGCAATTCTCTGGTCGCCCTTCTACGCGATTGCTGATCTCTGGACCCGCGTCACTTCGAGCCACGAAGCGAACGGCTTCACCGCACCGTACGTGCGTGCCGTCGCTTACGGATCCGCGTTCTACGGGTTTCTCGCCGTGCTGCTGTCGATCCGCACCGCGCGCCTGATCGGCGGCAAGAGTGGCGCGTTCATCGCGGGGCTGGCCGTGTGGCTGGGCACGCCCCTGCTCTTCTACATGTATGTGGCGCCGCCGTTCTCGCACGCGTGCTCGGCGTTCGCGGTCGCGCTGTTCGTGAATGTCTGGCTGCACGTCCGACGATCCTGGACGACACGCGGCGCCTTGGCGCTCGGGCTCTGCGCAGCACTGATCGCGATGGTTCGCGAGCAGGACTTCTTTCTCGCGCTTGGACCTGCCGTGGATTTTGCGTGGTCGGCGAGACGAGAGATCCAGAGGTTCCTCGTCCCGGCGACCGCCGGCGTTGCCGGCACACTGCTCGGTTTCCTCCCGCAACTGCTCGCCTACAACGCGCTGAACGGGTATCCCGGTCCCGCCGAGCACGTGCAGCGGAAGATGTATTGGTACGCGCCACACGGATTTCAAGTCCTCGCGTCACCGAACCACGGTCTCTTCTTCTGGACGCCGCTCGCGATCCTGGCGCTGGCCGGTCTCTTTTTCGTCCGCGAACGGATCGTCGCCGCCAGCCTTCTGATCATGGTCCTCTCGCAGGTTTACGTGGCGGGCAGCGTCGAATCGTGGACGGTTGCGGGCGCATTCGGTCAGCGGCGCTTCGTGAACCTCACGGTCATCCTTGTCATCGGACTGACGGCTCTGTGGACGGCGGCCGCGGCAAATCGCAGAACCCGGTTCGCACCAGCTCTTGCCGGAGCAATCGCCCTGTGCGCGTGGTGGAACGTCGCGCTCATGGCCCAGTTCGCGATCCGCCTGATGGACCGTCAGCAGCTGGACCCGGCGCGCAATGCGTATCACGCCTTCGTCACCCTGCCGCTCTCGGGACCGTCGCTGGCCTATCGCTATCTGACCGACCGCGGATCCTTCTACCAATCGCAGCCGAAGCAGGATTGATGCGGATCCTGTACTTCGCCGACATCCGCTTTCCTCTCGAGCGCGCCAACGGGATCCAGACGATGGAGACGTGTCATGCGCTGGCGGAGCGAGGGCATACCGTGCACCTGGTGGTGAAGCCCGACACTCACAGTCCGGCGCGTGATCCGTTCGAGTTCTATGGACTGCCGGCAGCACGCGCGCTCGTGATCGAACGCGCCAACGCGCCGAAGGGCGCCGGGATACTGGCGCGCGTCGGCTACATGTCATTTGTCTTCGGGCGTGCTTTCGGGAAGGCGCGGGCGGACGCGATCATTACTCGCGATCTCGGCGTCGCGGCGGCGCTGCTGAAGATGCCCGCGTCCATGCGCGCACCAGTTGTCTACGAGTCGCATGGCTACGCGCCCAACGTCGCCGCGGCGCTTCCTCATCTGGTCGCAACCGCCACACCGGCGAGCGCGGCGAAATTGAAGCGCCTCGCCGTGCGCGAAGAGGCAGTGTGGCGGAGCGCGGACGGGTACGTCACGATCACTGGTGCACTCGCGAATGAACTCGAGCGGCGGTTTGGACCGCGTCATAAGCTGGCGGTGGTTCCCGACGGCATGAGACCGCCCACCGCTCCAGCGGCACCGCCACTTGATGGCAGCGCGCCGGTCGCCGGTTACGCCGGGCATCTCTACGCCTGGAAGGGCGTCGACCTTCTGCTCCAGGCGATCGCCGCCGTGCCCGACGTCCGCGGACTCATTGTCGGTGGACACTCAGCCGAACCGGACCTCGCACGAGTAAAGACGCTGGCGGAGACGCTGCAAATCACAGAACGGGTGACGTTCACCGGACTGGTCGCGCCGTCCGCCGTGCCGGCGCACCTCGCGCACGCGACGATGCTGGTCCTGCCGAACCCGGCGTCGGCAATCTCGACGCACTTCACCTCACCGCTCAAGCTGTTCGAGTACATGGCGGCCGGGCGCCCAATCATCGCCTCTGACCTGCCCGCCATCCGCGAGGTGCTGCGGGATGGCGAGAACGCGCTGCTGGTGGAGGCCGGCAGGGCGGATGCGATCGCGCGTGCGATTCGGACACTGGCCGGTGATCCGCAGCTTGCCGGACGGCTCGCCCGCACCGCCGCGACAGACGCTACGGCTTACACCTGGTCACGTCGCGCCGAACGGCTCGAATCACTTCTGAAGGAAGTCGTCCCGGCCGCATGATTTCCGATCGCCTGCTCTCGGTCGTCCGCTGCGCCGACTGCCGAAGCGCGCTCGCGCGCACGTCCGGGGACGACACCGTCACGCTCGCCTGCGCCGGATGCGGCCGGCAGTACTTCAGTCCGAGCGACTTTCTCGACCTTCGTCCGCTGCAGATGTATGCGGAGCAGACGAAGTACCTGGATGAGGCGCTGCACGTCGACGCGCGGCACGAGCGCGTGTCACCACCGCTGCTTGGGTCGCGCATCCGCAACGACATGCTTCGCGCGTTCCTTGCCCCGAAGCGCGGCGAGCTGGTCGCAGACCTTGGCTGCGGGAGCGGGCGCGCCGTCCTGTGGAATCGCGACCTCGGCGCCGACGTGATCGGCATCGACATCGCGCCGTTCTTCTCCCACGATGCGCGCCAGCAGATCGATCTCATGCTCGCGGACCTGCGGCAGCTGCCGTTTGCCGACAACACGTTCGACAAGGCGTGGTCGCTCGACGTGCTCGAGCACCTCTCGCCGGACGCGCTGGACGGCATGCTCTCCGAGGCGGCGCGCGTGCTCAAACCGGGCGGCGGACTGTTCGTCTACACCCACGTCCGCAAGAACGCGCCCGTCGCGGCCGGCTTGAAGTGGATCAACAGACTTGCGCGACAGCTCGAACGCTGGGATCTGATCGACCTCCGCCAGGAGCGGCTGCGCAAGTCGGACCATCTCAACCCGCTCCAGGACGTCCCGCATCTCGAGCGCGTCGTTGACGCCGCCGGTTTCCGAATCGAACGGATCCGCTACTACACGCCGATCGTTGGTGGATTCGTCGAGAACATCATGATGCGGATGGCCGAGCGCGCAATGTCGCGCCGGGCCGCCGCTCGCGCGACCAACAAGGGAGCTGCCGCGGCGGAAGCGGACGCGGCCGCCGTCCGCAAAGCCCGTACCGCCGCCAAGGAACGAATCGCGGCGAGCGGGCCGACCTACGCCGCGCTGCGCGGGCTGTCGTTCGCGATGAAGCTGGACCTGCTGCTCTTTGGCCGCATCCGCTCTGGTCCGTTCTTCGCGCTGCTCGTGAAGAAATGAGGATCCTCTACTCCGCCATCGACCAGACCGTGCCCGGCACCAAGGGCGGCTCGGTCCACGTCACGGCGGTTGCCGAAGGGCTCGCGGCGCTCGGTCACGAGGTCCACGTCCTGGTCGGCCCGGGAGATGCGCCGTTTCCTGCCGGTCCCGTGAAGTGGATCCCGATGCGCCCGCCGCTTGGCGCGCAGCAGTTGCGCTGGGCACGGCGAGGCGCGGTCAAGCGGATCGCCGACCGGCTGCGGCCCGACGTGATCATGGAGCGGTACTACAACTTCGGCGGTGAGGCGATCGTCCACGCGAGGTCGTTGCACGCGCGGGCCGTCCTCGAAGTGAACGCACCTGTCGTCGATCACCCCGGCTCGAGGAAGGCGCTGATCGACCGCGCCCTGCTCGTCCGCCCGATGCAGCGATGGCGTGAATACCTCTGCGCAGCCGCCGACCTCATCGTCACGCCCGACGCCGCCATCCTGCCGGGCTCGACGCCGGCGACAAAGATCCTGCAAGCTGAGTGGGGCGCCGACACCGCGCGGTTTCACCCCGCAGCCCAGGGTCCGCTGCCGTTCACCCCGCCGCCAGGTGTGGTCGCGGTGTTCGCGGGCGCCTTTCGCAGCTGGCATGGCGCCATCCACCTGGCGCGGGCGATCCGCCGCCTTCGCGAACGCGGCCGGCAGGACGTCGCGGTGCTGTTCATCGGCGACGGCCCGGAGCTGGCGGCCGTCAAAGCTGAAGCGGCCAATCTGGTGGGCATCGTCTTCACCGGTCCGCTGCCTCACGCAGTTATGCCTGCGGCACTCGCGTCCGCGCACATCGGCGTGGCGCCGTTCGATGTCGGCGCCCACAAACCACTGACGCTTGGCTTCTACTGGTCGCCACTGAAGATGTTCGAGTACATGGCGTCCGGACTGCCGGTGGTGGCGCCCGCCGTCGCGCGGATACCCGAACTGGTCGGCGATCGCCGCGAAGGTCTCCTCTACAATCCGGCAGACGAAAATGCTCTCGCGTCCGCACTGGAGGACCTCGCGGCTGATGCGGCACTGCGCGGCACGCTCGGCGCTGCCGCGCGCGAGCGTGCGGTGCGCGAGTACAGCTGGGCAGCACACTGCCGCGCTCTCGACGAGCGGATCGCGCGCCTGGGTCCGGCGCGATGAACATCCTGCTGCCGACTGATTCGTTCCCGCCCAACTGCGGCGGCAGTGGCTGGAGCACTTACGAACTGGCACGCGGATTAGTCGAGCGCGGCCACAACGTCCTCGTCGTCAAGGTCGTGGCCGGCAAGAGCGGCGCCGAGGTCGCGACCCACGACAACGGCATTCGCGTGCTCGAGTACCACGCCTATGCTCCCGCCGTGCCGGGTGTCAGGAACTACTTCAA
>JACDDJ010000306.1 GCA_013817065.1 Acidobacteriota bacterium | reverse complement strand
GGCTTGGAATCCGGAGTGGGAGGCGCTGGCGGGCGACATCTCCGGTCGCGCCATCGCAGGGGTGCACCAGGCGCGCTGTGCGCTCTAAGCACGTGCGATGTGCGAGGTGCGATGTGCTACGTCGTCAGTTCGATGATTTCGGCGGACGCGGCGCCGTCGTCGATGCGCAGCAGGCCGACTGAGGGCTGCAGGTTGAAGCGGCGGGCGCCGGCCGCGCCGGGGTTCACGATCAGGGTCTTGCCGCGGGTCGCGATCAGCGGCTTGTGCGTGTGGCCGTAGATGATGACGTCGGCTGAATAGCGACGAATAAGGTTGTCTGGTGTGGGACTTCCGGTTTCGTGGCCGTGGCTCATGTAAATCGAAAGCCCACCGAGCGTGAGGCTTACCTGCGGCGGCAAACCGAGCATGGGATCGTCGGTATTGCCGACAACCGCATGCACCGGCGCGAGGCCCTGCAACTCGCGCAAGACGGCGAACGAACCGACATCGCCGGCGTGAAGAATCAACTCGACGCCGGCAAGCGCGGCAAGCGCCTCAGCGCGGATGAGGCCGTGGGTATCGGAGATCAGCCCGACGAGCATCGATGGTCACTTGCCGGAGGACAGGTACTTGTCGAACCATCCCACCATGTGCTGGAGACGTTCGATGCGGTGCCAGGGCTTGCCCGAGCGGGACAGGTCGTGGTTCTCGTTCGGAAAGCGGACCATCACCGTATCGCGCCTCAGAAACTTGAGTGCGCGAAAGAGGTCCTCGCCACCGGCCGAGGGGGGCGTGCGCCAATCCTCGTCGCCGAGGATGAACATCAGCGGTGTGCGGATCTTCTCCACGTAAGTGATAGGCGAGCGCCGCGCGAAGTCGGCGGGATCCTGGAAGGGCGGCTTGCGAAACCACGTCGGGCGGAACAGGGTGAAGTCCGCCGTGTACCAGAAGTTCGCCCAGTCCGAAATATCCCGTTGACTGACGGCTGCCTTGAAGCGGTCCGTCTGCGTGACGGTCCAGTTGGTCAGCAGCCCGCCGCCGCTGCCACCGGTCACGCCCATTCGGGCTTCGTCGATGTAACCCTTCTTCACGACTTCATCGACCCCCGCCATGATGTCTTTGTAATCGTCACCCGGATAGGCGAACTGGATGATGTTGCCGAAGTCCTGGCCGTAGTTCGAACTGCCGCGCGGGTTCGTGTACAGGACCACGTATCCCTTGGCCGCCATCCAGTGGAACTCGTGAGTGAAGGTGTTGCCGTAGGCCGAGTGCGGTCCGCCATGGATCTGGACGATGAGCGGATACTTTTTCGATGCGTCGAATGACGGCGGCTTCAGAATCCAGCCCTGGATCTTCTTCCCATCGAAGCTGGTGTACCAGAGGTCCTCGGGCTCGGTGAGAGTCAGCCCGCTGAAGAGCGGCTCGTTGAACGACGTGAGCTTCCGCGGCGCGCCGAGTCCTTCCGTGACGAACAGATCGCCGACCTGCGTGGCGGTGGAGACCACCATCGCGAAGCGGGCCGCACTACTGGTCGCGGTATAGGACATCACGTCCTGTTTCTTCTTCGACACTGGATCGATCACCTTGGCGGCGCCGACATCGACACGGACCAGGTCCGCATCGCCCTGGATCCCGGCCCGCATGATGATGGAGCGGCCGTCTGCCGTCCACACCGGCGCGGCTGGATGAGCGCCGCGGGGCGCGCGCTGATCGCCGCCGAGACTGCCGCCGGCATCGAAGTCGTAGCCCTCCGTCAGGTTCCGCGGTTTTCCACCCGGCGCATCGGTGACCCACAGGTCGGTTTGCGAGTAGGAGCGGTCTGGATTGCCGGAGAGGGTGCCGAAGAACGCAATGCGCTTGCCGTCCGGCGCAACGGCGTATCCACCGATTCCGCCATCGATGCTGGCGATGACCCTCGGGTCACCTCCGTCCTTGGAAACCGCGTAAAGATCACTGTCACCAGGAAGGTAGTAGGGTTCACGACGGCGATCGGAGACGAAGTAGATCTGCGAGCCGTCGGCTGACCACGATGGATTGCCCGCGACAAACTCGCCGGTCACCACCGGGGTCGGTTTCGGCAACTCCGCGCCAGGGGCTGGAAGGCTGACGGTCCAGACCTGCGCCGGACGATCGCGGTCGACGTATCCGAACCCCGCGACGCCGTTTGCTCGATAGACAGGTTCGGTGATGACGCGCACGTCGCTTTGCCGAGGTAACGACTTCGGATCTCTGGCTTCGCCTTCCGGCTTCGCCGCCAGATCCGACGGCTTTGCCGTGGAGGAGAACGCCACCATCCGTCCATCCGGCGACCACACCGGGTTGCCCGCACCACGCGGAATGTCGGTGATCGCGCGCGCTTCGCCGCCCGCCATCGTCAGGACGTGCAGCTGCGGGGGCAGGACCTTGCCGTCCTTCTCAGGCGCTCGTACGAATGCCAGGTGGCGTCCATCGGGCGACCACCGCGGGCCGGTGTCACGGGTTGATCCGGTGAGCCGGCGCGGACCGTCGGTCCCGTTCGTGTGCACGATCCAGATCGATGTGTCGTAGCTGTCGGTCTTCTCGTTGACGTCGACGCGGACGAACGCCACCTGTGATCCATCAGGTGAGATCTGGGGATCCGCGACCCAGACGAACTTCATCAGGTCGTGCTCGGTGATGGACCGGCGCTGGGCCTCCGCTGCAGGCGCCCAGGCGCCTGAGATTCCGAACAGTATCGATACGGCGAGCAGGTGCCGCTGTGCAGTCCTCATGTAAATGTCTCCGGGCAGTTACTGTTGCGGGGCGGCCTTTGCCTTCTTCAGAAGGGAGCGAATCTCCCCGTCGAGCTGCGAATCAACTTGCGAGTTCCACCCTTGCTGGCGGTAACGGATGATGCCCTCGTGGTCGAGTAGCAGGTAGGTGGGGTAGCCGTTCACGACAAAACGGTTGGCCATCATCCGGCGATCGTCGTAGAAGTGAGCCCACTCGAGCTTGTGTTTCTCGATGAATGCCTTCCACGGCGCCTGGTCCCGATCGGCGCTGATGCCAAGGATCACCACCGGTTCATCCTTGTACTTCCTATGCAGGCGGGCGAGCCCCGGCGTTGCATACACACACGGCTCGCACCACGTCGCCCAGAAATCGATCAGCACGACTTTGCCGCGAAGGTCGTCGGAGCTCAGGAACTCGCCCGCCAGGGTGCTGAAGGAGAAGTCCGGGGCGAAGTTCTCGCGCGCCCGGCGCGGGTTCTCGATGTACTTCTTGGCGCTGGCTGCCTCGGGCATGCTGCCGGCCCGTTCCACGAACTCGCGGAGTTCTTTGATGGCTTCTTCGTCACGCAACTGCTTGAGCAGCGTCATCCCGAGGTTGTACTGCGCCACGGGGGACGCGTCCACCATGGTCAGAACCGAACGGAAGTCCTCCTCGGCCTGCTTCCAGCGCTTGTCGTCCGCTTTCTCGCCCAGCGCGAACAGCGACACGCCGCGCAGATTGCGCGCTTCGGCGTCCAGCACCTTGCTCTCGCCTACGTATTTCAGCGACTCCGTGCAGGAGTCAGCCGCGCTCTTGTGCGCCTTCAGCCCCTGGTAGGCACGCGCCATACCGAGCAGCGCTCGCGGTGACTTCTTGTCCTGGAGTCCGTTGGCGTCCTTGTAAATACGTAAGGCGTCCTCATACTGCCGGCGCGCCAGGAGGGCATCGGCATCGCGCATCTTTGTGTCGAAATCGGTATCCTGCGCGGTCACGGCCACCGAGGCCGCAAATAGAACAACAGCCGCAACTGCACACCAGGTCCGGACGATCGCCATGAGACACCTCACGGCCGAGAAGATAACACGTGTTTGTGCTCGGTACGTCCTCTGTGGACGCTGCGGCAAATGCAATACAGTTAGCCCATGCTCCGACGGATAGCGATGCTCACAGCGGTCGTCGCGGCGGGTCTGGTGGACGTTGCCGCGCAGCCGGCGCCGTCGACGATCCTTCGCCCGGCGCGAGTGTTCGATGGCGACACGATGCACGAGGGGTGGGCGGTCCGCGTCGTCAAGGGCCGGATCGAACAGGCTGGCCCCGCCGCGGGTGTTACGTCGACTGGCGCAACCATCATCGAGCTGCCCGACCACACGCTGCTGCCAGGCTTGATCGAGGGACACTCACACGTCTTTCTGCACGCTTACAACGAGACGTCGTGGAACGACCAGGTGCTGAAAGAACCGCTCGGTCTCCGGACCGCGCGGGCCGTGAACCACCTGAAGGCGACGCTTCACGCCGGCTTCACGACCATCCGTGATCTCGGGACGGAGGGGGCAGCCTACGCGGATGCCGAGCTGAAAGCCGCGGTGGAACAGGGGATCATTCCAGGCCCGCGGATGATCGTCACCACCAAAGCGATCGTTGCCACCGGCAGTTATGCGCCGAAGGGATTCGCCCAACAGTGGACGGTGCCGCAGGGCGCGGAAGAAGCAGACGGCGCCAACCTCGTCCGGGTCGTCCGAGATCAGATCGGACATGGGGCCGACTGGATCAAGGTCTACGCGGATTACCGCTGGGGCGCCCGCGGCGAGGCGGCCCCCACCTTCTCGCTGGAGGAGCTGACGCTCATCGTCCAGACCGCGCGGAGTAGTGGCCGTCCGGTGGTGGCACACGCCAGCACGCCGGAGGGGATGCGTCGTGCGGTCCTCGCCGGGATCGAGACGATTGACCACGGCGACGGCGGTACCCCTGAGATCTTCAAGCTGATGGCCGAGCGCAAGGTGGCGCTGTGCCCGACACTCGCCGCCGGTGATGCAACGACTCAGTATGGCGGGTGGAAGAAGGGAACATCCCCGGAGCCGGCGAACATCACACGTAAGCGGGCCAGCTTCAGGATGGCACTGGATGCCGGCGTGACGATCCTGAGCGGCAGTGATGTCGGTGTGTTCCCGCATGGAGAGAATGCGCGCGAGCTCGAGCTGATGGTCGATTACGGGATGCCGGCCATCGACGCGCAGCGCAGCGCGACGTCGGTGGGTGCCCGGGTGCTGCACATGGAGGATCGCATCGGCCGCGTCAGACCAGGGCTCTATGCTGACCTCGTCGCGGTACACGGTGATCCGACCCGTGACATCGCGGCCTTGCGGCGCGTCGGCCTGGTCATGAAGGAAGGCACCCTGGTCCGTTCGCCGGCGCCGCGTTAGATGCCCGACTCCGTTCCGTTCGAGATCATCCTGCGGAGTCCCTGGGGAGGACCCTGGCGGCGCTTCAGCCGTCCGTTCCAGGTGATTGCCGCTCATGACCAGCTCGACGTGCGTGACGCCCTCGCGCAGATCGACCACGCGGTCCGCGGCGGAGCGTATGCCGCGGGATTCGTCACGTACGAGGCGGCGGGTGCGCTCGGTCTGCCCGTCCAGCAACCAGGCGCGGGACTGCCGCTCCTGTGCTTCGGTCTGTTTTCGCCCGACCAGATCGAATCGTTGAACCGCTTTCCGGCGGCCGGGGCGGCGTCGCTCGGTGAGTGGCACCCATCCATTGATCACGCCGCATACCTGCGGGCAATCGGCCGGATCAAGTCGAGCATCGAAGCCGGCGACACCTACCAGATCAACTTCACCTTTCGGCTGACCGCAGCGTTTGAAGGAGATCCGGCGGCGCTGATGAGCGATCTCTATGTCGGGCAGGCCGGCCCATGGAGTGCCTACGTCGAGGCCGGGGACCACGTGATCTGCTCGGCGTCGCCGGAGCTGTTCTTCAGTCTCGAGGGCGAGCGCTTACTCTGCCGGCCGATGAAGGGCACCGCACCGCGCGGCTACTGGATCGCGCAGGATGATGCGCTTGGCCGGGCGCTGCGCGACTCCGAGAAGAACCGGGCCGAGAACGTGATGATCGTCGACATGGTGCGCAACGACATCGGCCGGATCGCACGAGTCGGGAGCGTGAGGGCCACCTCGCTGTTCGACGTCGAGCGCTATCCGCTGCAATGGCAGATGACCTCGACGGTCGAAGGCGCCGTCGAGACCCGATCGCTGCTGCGGCTCTTCGAAGCCATGTTCCCTTCGGGATCGATCACCGGTGCGCCAAAACACAGTTCAATGGACATCATCCGCGAG
>JACDDJ010000305.1 GCA_013817065.1 Acidobacteriota bacterium | reverse complement strand
GCTGCCGGATGTTGAGGTCGCCTTCGATACGCGTGCGCCTTCCACGACTTTGACGTCACCGCTGAGCGAGACGAGTGAGAGCTCGCCCTTCACACCCGTGACAGCGATGTTGCCGGTGAACGAGCTGACATTGATGCGAGTGCCCTGCGGCGCGGTGATGCTGTACGCCACCGCGACGCTGGCGTTTCGTTGATTGGAGTGGCCGCTGTTGTCGCCCGAGTGGATTGTCTTCACCTCGGCGCGCCCACCGCGTTCTTTGAATTCCACGCGCACGGTCGGCAGCAGCTCACGGGCCTGCTCTTCGGTGCGGGCCCTGGCTGTCTTGACCGCCTCGACGCGCACCTCGTTGCCGCCGCCGCGCGTGATCGTGATATCGCCGATCCAGTTCGACACCTGGAGCTCGCCGTTCCCGCCGATCTTGAACGTGTGATTGAGGCGCTCGGTCTGCTCGACCCGATTCTCCCGCTGAGCCGTGCGCATCCGTTCACGTTCGATTTCGCGCTGCTGCTCGATGATGACGCGCGGCACCGGACGCACGGGCGTGGCTGGTATCGCCGCAACCGTCTGCCCGAGAGCAGGCGCCGCGATGCTGGTGGCGGCGAACAGGGCCGTGAGTGTGTGTCGGATCATGCGTTCTCTTTCTTACGATTTCTTGGCGCGGTCGACGAGCTGCGCGGCACCCGCTGAATTCCCTTTGCGCATCTCGTTCATCAGCGCGATCGTGCTCTGAAGCAGCGTGACCTTCTGACTGAGCGCCTGGAAGAGGCTGTGCTGCGCCGGCGCACTCTGCGGTTCGGACTGCAGCGCGGTACGGCTCTCCGCGATCGCCCGGTCGATGATCTCGTGGTTCTCTGCGATCACCGCCGCGGTCTCGGGATGGAGGTCCTTCAGCTTGCTGAGCGCCGACTGGTAGTGCTGATCGGCGGCCGCCAGTTCGTCCGCAATGCCTTGGACGACGTCGGACGACACGGCGTTGCCGCGGGCCGTGGTGTCGTTTTTGGTCGGGATCGTCGCGCCTGTATTCGTAGCGATGTCGGTGTTCGCCGGAGCGTCGGTCAGTCGCAGCACGTACAGCGATCCGGCGATCGCCAGCACCAGCGCCGCAGCCATCGCCAACAGCGCCAGGTGATGATGCCGGGCCGGTGCGGTAGCGGTGACGCGGCCCTCCTGGCGCAGCCGTCCGGCGATCTGCATCCAGACGTGGTCACGGGGCTGGACCGGATCGAGCGTTGCCGCCGCGTCGCGGATCTTCTGGAGATCGGCGACCAGGGCAACGCAGTCCGGGCAGACATCGAGATGCGTCTGCAACTCCGCCCTGCGGACCGGGCCGAGGGTCCCGTCGACCAGCTCGTGAATGGCGTCTCGATAGCGGTTACACGACATACGATTTTCCAGCCGCTGCCTTAGGCCTTCGTCCGGCCCCCGAGCAGCGCTCGCAACTTCAACCGGGCCTTGTGGACCTGTGATTTCGAGGTGCCCTCCGCAATGCCCAGCGCATCTGCGACCTCTCGGTGCTCCAGCCCTTCGACGTCATACAACAGGAACGCGGCGCGGCACCCCTCGGGGAGGTGAGCCAGGGCGCGTTCCAGGTCCATTTTCGCCACCGTCGCGTCCACGATGCCGCGGCTCCGTACGTCCGGCATCGACGGCTCATCGTCCAGCGCGTCGGTGAGTTGACCGGCGCGCGCCGACTTGCTGCGCAGATGGTCGAGGCACTGATTGGTCGCCAGGCGGTAGAGCCATGTGCCGAGCGCAGACTCGCCGCGGAACCCATCGAGCTTCCGGTGTGCGGACAGAAAGATCTCCTGCAGCAGATCCTCGGCGTCGGAGGGATTTCCCACCATTCGCAGCGCCAGCCCGTATAAACGACTCGAGTGCGCCCGGTAGACCTCCTCGAACGCGCCCAGCTCACCGCGTCGGCACCGTTCGACCAGTGCCATTTCAGTCTCGCGCGCGCCCGGCGCGATTTCGCGCCCCGTTGCTGCCGGTCCTGCCGAAGGATGAACTATTACTTTAGACGTAGCCATCAGGGATGGGCGTTGCCTGCCACGGAATCATCACGAATATACCGGTATCGCGATCGGACACTGTCTCTTACGCCGACGCGGGGGCGCCGGGTTCCGTCCGATCTAGCCGGGGCGGAAATTTGGTCCAGCGCCGGGCCGCGAACTCGCGGATCCGGCTGCCGACAACGGGGACCCCCTCCGCGCGTAACAGATCGCGTTTGAGCTGTCCGCGGCCGCCGAACCCTCCCAGCCGGCCTCCCGCCGCGACCACGCGGTGACACGGTACGCCAGCCGCCTTGCACCCGCGCATGATGTTTCCGACGGCCCGGCTTGCTCTCGGACTGCCTGCGGCCGCCGCGATGTCGCCGTAGGTGGCGACCCGGCCGGCTGGGATGCGCCGCACCGCGGCGAGGACTCTCGACCTGAACCCGGCAACCGGGGCCATCGCTCAGAAGAGGAAGCGGAGCCCCGCGCCTGCCTGGAATCCGCCCGCATCGATTGAGACGTTGCGGGAGTCAGGAGCGTTGAGATCGACCGCGGCGCCGGCATAGCGGAGCAGCAGCCCCGCGCCCGCACGCCTGGAGAACATCCACGCGAGATCCGCGCCGACGTTGAAGCCGAAGCCCGACCCGGCACCCGCCTCGGTGACGGCGCTCCTGAAGGTGGCGGTGTCGAACGGGTAGGCCTCGTTCACCGTGACGCTGCGCACGAGATCCTGGCTCACGGCAAAGTAACTCGGCCCGCCGAAGAACCGGGCGCGCCATTTCCCTCGCGGCGCCAGCGCATAGAACAACTGGAGATGTGCGGCCGACTCCGTGCGGGACACATTCGGCGCCTCGCCCTCCACCGCGCGATCATGGTCGAGCAACAGCGGATGCGGAACGCTGGCGCGCACCGCGGCGGTCCCTTTGCCCGAGGCCCGCGACCCTGCCACCGCCACACCGACACGGCCCCAGAATCTGTAACCGCCGCTGACGTCCAGCAGCAGGGCAGTCTTCGATGGACACGCCGCTTCGATCGTTCCCGCTTCCGCATTCGCGGTGAAGGTGAAGTCGTCAGTGAAATCTGACGGCGCCGCCAGGATGCCGGCGTTGACTGCGATGAACCCTTGCCCCGGAGTCCGCTTCGCGGCGGCCGGTGGCTTCTGCGGTGTCGCTGCCGGGCGTTGCGCGGCCAGGGGCGCGACGAACAGGGTCATCAGCAACCCGGCAGTCACCATTTGCGTCATCGTCATCATCGCGTTCCTGATCTGCCTGGCATCACCCATATCACTCAGTTCACGCCAACCGCGGTCCACGCTTCCGTCATTGACCGCTCGGCCGCGCTACCCGGGCCGTACAAATCCCGCGCCGCCTGGATCGTCGCCGCGCGCGCCATGCTGAAGGTGGCGTTTGCCGGGAGCAGTTGTGTCACGGCCCGGTAGAAGACCGTTTCGATCTGTGCCCGATTCGCGGCGCCCACACCTTCGACGCGCAGTCCGGAGACGCGGTTGGTTCCACCTTCGATTGCGAGGTAGAACACATGGTTCGGGATCCCCGAGTTGATGTGCACACCGCCGCTGTCGGCGGTGCCGGTGTAGCGGATCGAGTAGTGATCCGGGTGGCCACGGTCGATCGGGTTGGCCAGCGACCGGATGCCGTTGCCGACGCCGCGGGCGATGTCCTCGGCACAGAGGTAGTCGGCGCGAAGGAGCCCGTCGCCTGCCGGCTGGAAGAAGAACTCCACGGCCGTTCCCATGATGTCCGAGAAGGATTCGTTGAGGGCGCCCGACTCGTTCAGATAAATGAGATCGGACGTGTACTCGGTCACTCCGTGTGTGATCTCGTGCGCGACGATGTCGAGGGCGCCGGAGGCGTAGTTCCAGTTCCGTCCCCCGCTGGTGACTCCGGGAGGGTGCCCGACGCCGTACGCCATCAACCCGCCGCCGTAATACACCGCGTTCGCGAAGAAGGTCGAGAAGGTCGAGCTGTAGCGCGAGAAGTCGGAGCGCCGCACCGGGTGCACGAGGCTCTCCATGCGCAGGTTCGCGTCATTGATGCCGCGGCGATTGAACCGCTTGAAGTAGTAGTCGTAAGTGAACCCGGAATAGACGTGGGCGTCGCTCAGCGCGCCGTCCTCCCACCTGTTGTCGCTGTCGGAACCGAGGTCGGACGGCGCCAATTGCACGCGGCCATTCACGACGTCACGCGTTCGGAATGGATCGCCTTTCATGTCGTACGTGCGGATGCTGGGCGGACGCAGAGCGTCCTGCAGCCCAAAGGTCCCGCCCGTGCGCATCGCGGACACCTTCTTCGGGTCTCCGAGAACGCCTGTCCCGGCACCGACGGCGCTCTGTGTCTGCAGGTCGCTGTACTCGAAGATGATTGCACCGGTATGTGCGTCGACGAAATACTCGCGCAGGTCGTCTCCGGTTGCGGCTCGCACGCGCCACGTGAGAACGGCGGTTCCGTCTTCCCGTGGGAGCACCATCAGCTCGCCCGCTCGAGACGGCCCGAGGCGTACGCCGGCCGCTTCTTCGACGCGCCCTCGCGCCTCGAGCTCTGGCACCGAGGGGGTCGTATCCACAACCAGCCCGTCGTAGAGCGTTCCAAAGACCGAAACGGTCTGGCCCCTGTCAAGCTGGCGCGCCACATCCGCACCAAACACGCGGACGCCGCCGACGAACTGATCGGTGCGTTCGATCCTTCGGCCCGGGACGAGCTTGTCTGCGTGCGCGGTGCGGACGCGGAGCTCGCCGACGCGCATCATCCGGTCGACGCGCGAGTCCTGCGCCCGCAAGTCAACCAGGCTCTTGGGAATGATGCCCGGGTTGGGTCTGCGCCCCTGCGCATGAAGGGACGGGAGGTAGAGGACGACGGCGGCGGCTGATGCGCACACGGCGGCCGTGAGCAGTGACTTCAAAGCCATGAATACCTCGGTCGAAGGTCGGGCGGGCGGTGAACGCCCATTCTATCAACTTCGCCGAACCGCGACAGGCGGTCCGCGAACCTAGCGCCGGATCAGCGCGACGCCGTCCGTCGGCTCGATGCGCGCTCCGACGAGCGCCGCCAGTGTCGGTGCGATGTCGGCCGGCGACGCCGCGCCATCGTGAACACCGGCGGGCACACCCCGTCCGAAAAAGATAACCGGAACGCGCTGATCGTAGGGATAGAGCGTGCCGTGAGTCGTCGCCGCTGTCGACAGGATCCAGTTGCGTGTCGGTACCACCAGGATGTCGCCGCTGCGAGAGTCGTAGTACGACAGCGCGGCGGCACGCTTCACCGGGTCAGCCCCACTACGCACCGCGGGGGCCTTGACCTCATCAGCGAGGAATGCCTGGGCGATGCCGGGCATTCCCTCGAGAGCGCTGATCACCGCCGCCTTCGCCTCCGGCGATTTGCGCAGGCGATCCAGAATGCCTGGCGCGAGATAAATGTCGGTGTACGCGGTATGGGCGACGTACTTTCCAGGCCCGAACAACGGCGTGAGGGCGGCGTCGATCTTCGCGATCAGCTCGGTCGAGGGCTGGCGCTGGCCGCCCGTCTGTTCCGGCAGCGTGGCGACGCCATGATCCGCACTGAGCGCGAGCACATATCCGTCGCGGCCGAGTCGCGCATCGAGATGGTCGAGCAGTGCGCCGATCGTGCGATCGAGGCGGAAGAGCACGTCCTGCGCCTCGTGGCTCGCGGGGCCGTATTGATGCCCCACCAGGTCGAGCGTCGAGAAACTCACACCGATGAAGTCGGTGCCAATGCCTCGTCCCAGCTCCAGCCGGTCGACTGTCAGCGCCGCGAGGCGGCCGAGGTACTCGTCGGCGTAGGGGCTCATCTGGAAGTGCAGAAGGAACTGGGCTGCGGGCTCGCCGAGAACGTGCGGGAACACCCGGGTCCATCCCGACGGTGTCCGTTCCGCCGCCACCTCGTCGTCGCCACCGTAAGCGCTGACTGGCAACATGCGTTCCCAGACTTTTCCCATGTCAGCGCTGACCGGGTTCGCCGAAATGTAGTCCTGGATCCACGGAACCGGCGCCGCCGTGAAGGCGGAGGATGTCGCCCATCCACTGCGCTCATCGAACCAGAGA
>JACDDJ010000304.1 GCA_013817065.1 Acidobacteriota bacterium | reverse complement strand
GATCCTGTCGCCGCCGATCCACCGGATGATTCGCCCGCCACATGCTGCATCCTCCATCACTGCGTTGCGCTGACCGACGCTGCGCCGCATCGGCACCGGCAGCGGTGCAGTGACGACACCGTAGGCATGGACAGGACGGAGATGACGGCGGATCGCGCGCAGATCCTGGATCGGTGACCCGGTTGCGACGATGACGATGTCGGCGCGGACGGTCGCGCCGACGGTCTGGACGTCGACGTGGTGTTTGGAGGAGCGGATCCTCTTGACCTCGGACTTCTCATGCAGCCGTGCGCCGCGCGAGTGGGCTGCGGCGGCCATCCCGAGGCACGCTCTGTACGGGTCACACGCCGCACCGCGCGTCCGGATCGCCCCGGAACTGACGATCGCGCTCTCGCGCGCGACCGCCGCCGACATCACCCACGTGCCCTCGACGCCGGCGCGCCGGCGGGCGTCGTACTCACGACGCAACAAGCGGCCGGCATCTTCACCCGGGCGCGCCACGGTCAAGACGTCCTGCGGCTCGAGATCGCAGCGAATCTTGTGGCGGCGCAGGGCAGCGGCAAAGTCCAGCGAGCCGCGGCGCAGGCCGTCCCAGAGACTGCGCGCCGTCCGCAGCCCGTGCGTCCTGGCGGCTTCCTCGAAGGAGCCGGCGAACCCTTCGCGAAGCAGTCCGCTGTCGCCTGCGGTCATGCCCCTGCCAACCACGTCTGCCTCGAGCAGGATCGGATCGAGACCCGCGGCCGCACATGTCAATGCGCACGCGATCCCTGTCAGTCCACCGCCAACGACGACAACGCGCGTGGTGTGCTCGCCACGCAGTCGCGGATACGAATGCCGGCGGCTCTTCGGAAACTGCGCGAACCAGAGAGGTGCGTGGCTCATGTGTTGGGCATTCTAACCTCGTGGCGCCAACTCCCGCAGAGTGGATCGGCAGCGGCACGCGGTGACGATCATCGAGGATCCCGAGTTGCTGCAGCCGCACGGTGGTGTCGCGGCCCTGCTGCAGTACAGGATCTAACACACGGAGACCACGGACAAGACGGAACACACGGATAAGCCGGACGACACGGAGAGCGAGAACAGATCACACCGACTGCCGTATCCGTTTCGATCCGTGTTGTCCGTTTGATCCGTGTTTCTGATTTGTCCGTGTAGCGCTGTGCTTCCGTGTAGTCCGTGTATCAGGCCGCGGTCGCACGCGCGGCGCGCTTTTCCCGCTTGACGCTGCGGACCACCGCTACCGCGGAGACGATCGTGCCGATGATCGCGAGAGCGGCCAGCCCGATCACGATCGCGGTGAAAGTCGTCGATTGCATGAACGCCAGCAGTCCGCGGCCGTAGCGCGCCGCCAGGACGGACTCGGCCATGAAGCGGACGAGGCGCACTCCTGCAAGTGTCGAGAGGAACGTCCATGGATTCAGGCGGCAGGCGCCGCTGGTCAGGACGAACGCCGTGAATGGGAATGGCGGTGGAATGACGCCGAGGGCCGCGACCGAGATCGCACCGCGGTGGCTGACACGCTGCTCGACCCGCTTGAGGGTGGACGGCCTCACCAGCCGGGTCAATCCACGTTCACCAACCTTCCGTCCAATCCAGAAGGTCACGCCTGCCCCAATCACCGAGCCTGCCGTGGCGAGCAGCGGATATAGCCAGAAGAGCTCCGGCTTGCGTGCCGTCAGGATGATCAACACGAAATCAATGCCGAGCGGTAGAAAGAAGACGACCGAGGCGTCCATCGCTCCCATGAGGAGCAGCCCGCCAGGTGTGAGAAAGTAGCTGAGCAGAGTATTGAAGAGGGATCGCATGCGCGGAATTACTGGACCTTATCTGGGTGCGGTCGTGCTCGCGGCTGCCGTTGTTTCGAGTTGCAGCCGCCCCACACAATCCATGGACTCACTCGCCGAACAATACGTGCGCCTGACGCTGGCCGTGGGCCAGCACGATCCTGACTACGTCGATGCCTACTATGGCCCGGCGGAGTGGAAGCCGGGCGACAATAAGATGAGCCTCGATGAAATAGGCTCCCAAGTCAACGAACTGCAGAGGCAGCTCGGCAGACTGACGACTTCCTCGGACGAGATGGTCGAACTGCGTCGTCAATACCTGACCAGGCAGTCGGCGGCGATGACGGCCCGGATCCGCATGCTCAAAGGCGAGCGGTTGTCGTTTGACGAGGAAGCGCGCGCACTCTACGACGCAAACGTGCCGACGTTGCCAGAATCCCACTTCCAGGAGGTCCTCGATCAACTCGACAAGCGGTTCCCTGGCGAAGGACCGCTGGTCGATCGTTACGAGGCGTACCGCCTGGGCTTTGCGATCCCGAAGGAACGGCTCGACCGCGTCTTCACGACCGCGATCAACGCGTGCCGCGACCGGACGACGCGGCACTTGAAGTTGCCGGCCGGTGAGAGCTTCACGGTCGAATACGTGACCGGTAAATCCTGGAGCGGCTACAACTGGTACCAGGGCGGCTCGCGCAGCCTCATTCAGGTGAATACCGACCTGCCCATTTATATCGACAGGGCTGTGGATCTCGCGTGCCACGAAGGGTATCCCGGGCACCACGTCTATAACGCACTGCTCGAACAGAGCCTGGTAAAGGACCGCGGCTGGATCGAATTCACCGTCTATCCATTGTTCTCGCCGCAGTCGCTGATCGCGGAGGGCACCGCGAACTACGGGATCGAGATGGCCTTCTCAGACCAAGAGCGGCTGCAGTACGAAGGGCAGGTGCTGTTCCCGGCCGCCGGCCTCGATCCCGCGAAGGCGCGCGAGTATTACGAAGTGCAGGCGCTGGTCGAGAAACTCGCCTATGCGGGCAACGAAGCCGCGCGGCGGTACATCAACAAGGAGATCGACGCATCCCAGGCCGCGGCAATGCTGGAGAAATACGCCCTGATGCCGCGCGCCAGAGCCGAGCAGCGGGTCCGGTTCTTCGACCAGTATCGCAGCTACGTGATCAACTACAACCTCGGGAAGGACATGGTCCGGAACTACGTCGAGAAGCGCGCCGGCGGTGATGCCGGCAAACGCTGGGCGGAGTTCGGACGCCTCCTTTCCTCGCCGCGTCTGCCCTCCGGGCTGCAGTAAGTGTCCTCCCGCGCCGTCCTGTTCGTTTCGTCGGCGCTGTGCCTAGTCGGCTATGTCTGGGTGTATGCGACGGGAGTCGCTGATTTTCCGATCCGGTCCGACGGCTTCAGCTACTACGTTTACCTGCCATCCTGGTTCCTGTTCGGCGACACCACGCTTGCGGCGGTCGCACGAGATTGCTGCGGTGGCGAGTTCCCGGAGTTCACCGCGATCATCCGCTGGCCTGAGACGCGGCGCTGGGTCAACGCGCACCCGATCGGCGTTGCGATCATGCAGTCGCCGTTCTTTGTGGCCGCGCACCTGCTGACCCGCTGGACCAACCTCTCACCCGACGGCTTTTCGCTCTACTATCAGCACGCGGCCGGCCTTGCGGGGCTCGGCTGGATCGTCGCCGGCCTTGCGATCCTCCGTCGTCTGTTACTGCGTTTCTTCTCCGATGGCGTTACCGCGGTCACGCTCCTCGTCCTTCTGTTCGGGACGAATCTCTATCACTACGCGACGTACGACAGCTCGTACAGTCATCCCTACTCGTTCTTCCTCTTCGCCGCCTTCATGTCGTTGACGGTGCGGTGGAATGAGCAACCCACCACCCGACGGTCAGTCGTGCTCGGCGTCGTCACGGGACTCATGGTGCTCGTTCGTCACCCTAACGTCCTCTTCACAATCGTGTTCGCGTTGTACGGCGTCGGCGCCGGTGTCAGCCTCTCGTCGCGATTCGCATACCTGTGGCGTGAGCGCGCACAGATCGCCCGCATCGTCGCGACCGCCGCCGTGGTGATCGCCCCGCAACTGCTCATCTACTATCAGGCAACCGGCCACGTGCTGGTGAGCTCGTACGGCGAACTCGGATTCACCTGGACGTCGCCGCAGATCACCGGCGTCCTGTTCGGCGTCAAGAAGGGACTCTTCTTCTGGTCGCCGCTGTTGCTGCTCGCGGCGGCAGGGATGGTCCTGCTGGCCAGGTCCACAAGACCCGCATCCGGCTTCGTCCTGCCAGGCGCACTCTTCCTCATCGTCCAGACCTACTTGATTGCGAGCTGGTGGGATTGGCAGTTCGGCGGCAGCTACGGTCATCGCGGATTCGTTGATGCGCTTCCACTGTTCGCGCTGGGACTCGCGGCCGTATTCAGTGCCGCGTCACACGGTAGCGGGGCCCGTACCGCACTCGGTGGAGCGGTAGGTGCGCTGGTTACGCTGTCGGTGTTCCAGATGCTGCAGTACTGGTACGGGATCATCCCGTTCAGCGACACGACGTGGCCGCAGTATCGGGAGTTGTTCCTTCGATGGCAATGATGAGGCGGCGGCGTGCCTGGGCGCTGCTCGGCGCAGCCGCCCTCGTGCTCCTGGCGGCGCTCGCATACCTGCGCGATCCACCATGGCTCGTGCGCTTAACCTCGGGGTTAACCGACTGGGAGACGGACCGCGCCGGTACGCGCTACCGATGGACCCGCGGACGCGGATCGTTCTTCGTGCCGGCCTCTGATGAGTTCGTGACGTTCCGCATCCGTGCACCGAAGGAGGGACCGAGAGACTGGCCGATCACTGCCACGGTGACGATCGATGATCGTCCCGCGGACGTCATCAAGGTGAGTGAAGAGGACTGGAGTCTCGTCCGGCTTCGCCTCCCCTCACGGGCAGGGCGCAAGGTCCGACGGATCGACATCAAGCTCGATCGGGTCCGATCAGGAAATCGCGGAGTGCAGCTTCAACTCGAAGCGCCTCACACCGGCGGAAGCTGATGCGTGTGGGTGCAGGAGAAACACGGAAATCACGGATCTACACGGACAGCACAGATTACGTTGGTCGCCAGCAAACGAGTGAAGGACGCAGCAGCTGCCGGCACGTATCCGTGTAATCCGTGTCCATCTGTCCCATCCGTGTTACTGACTCCTCCGTGGCCCACCTCTCGCCCCGAAAGCATGAGGCGCCGTGGTTGCAAACAACTGGCTCGAAGTCGTTGATGAGCTCTATCAAGGCTCCTGGATTTCGTACAGGCGAACAAACGCATTCCGAAAGAGGCTGCAGCGGATGCTCCGCGAGGAAGGCTCCGACACCTTCACGGCCGAGAAGCTGGCCCCGTTCCCCCGAACGCCGGCCCGTACCGCCGTACGCCGCAGACGGCAGAAGCCCGGCGCCGCTGAGCACCCTTCGGAATATTGCTTGCACTGACTCCCCCAAGCGAAGGCCGCGTGTGTGCCTTCGATCGGAGGCATCACATGCAACTCGGCGAAGTAGCAGCAGAAGGCGTCCTCAGGATCAGGACGCTCATGGTCAACGTTTACATCGTGCGAACCGGCGGCACATGGGTGCTGGTGGACGCCGGTCTGACCGGTTACGCGCGCACCATCATCGACGCAGCCGCACAGTTCACCGGCTCGCGTACGCCACCACAAGCCATCATTCTGACCCATGGCCATTTCGATCACGTGGGTGCGCTGGACGAACTGCTCGAGCGCTGGAATGTGCCGGTGTATGCGCACCGCCTCGAGCGTCCATACCTGAACGGCGAGTCTGCGTACCCACCGCCGGATCCACTTGTCGGCGGCGGCGTCATGGCGCTCCTCTCGCGCCTGTATCCACGCGGTCCGATCGATGTGAGCCGGCGCCTGCAGATCCTGCCGGACGACGGATCGGTCCCGGTGATGCCGGGCTGGCGCCATGTCTTCACACCCGGCCATACCGCCGGACACATCGCACTCTTCCGTGAAAGCGATCGCACCCTGATCGCCGGCGACGCCGTCGTGGCGGTAAAGCAGGAGTCGATGTCGGCCGTCCTGGCGCAGCGTCCCGAGATGCACGGTCCGCCGGCCTACTTCACACCGGACTGGGTCGCTGCCGCATCGTCCGCCCGGGCACTTGCGGCGCTCGAGCCAGAGGTGCTTGCCACCGGCCACGGCGTCGTGTTGCGCGGCGGACCGATGCGGCAGGCGCTGCACACGCTCGCTGCCAACTTCCAGCACAGCGAGGTGCCGTCTT
>JACDDJ010000303.1 GCA_013817065.1 Acidobacteriota bacterium | reverse complement strand
CGACACCGCGACAAGCGAGATCGTCACCGTACCGATCGTCCTCGATCTTGCGGAACCGTCTTCGCGGACGATCAGGGTCGAAGCTGGAACGTATCGGCTAACCCTGATCAACGCCGTTCCCGGCCGCACGTATTGGCTGCACGTGGGGTCGAGTCAAGCGCAGGAGATCCTGCCGCTGCCCCCGGGTGATGCTCCGGGAGTCGACGCATCCACACGATCTGGGTCGGAGGAGCGCAAGTGCAAGGTCGCCACGGCTGCACTCGATCTGATTAGCGCCCCTACGGAACAGGCAGTTCGGTCAGCATCTGAAAAGGTTCGCGTTCAGCTCGAGAAGTCCGACTCCGGCTGCTTAAAGGAAAACACGTTTGCCAGAAAGGTACTCGCGGCTACCTCTATCTCACTCCCCACGCCGGTAACACTCTCAGCGAACGCTCTCCGGACGCTGGAAGTTGCGAGTCGACAGGGTGACCGCTGGGAGGTGCAGTTGACGTCGATGGGCAGCGGTGTGTGGCAGACGACCTATGGCTTTGTCGTCAGTCCTAATCGGGATGAGGAGTTCTTTTCAGACGCGAGCGGTCAGTCGGACTTCACAATCCGACGCAAACCGAGAGACGAGGACTCACTCACGTTCCTCCCGTCTGTCTTATTCACGTGGCTGCCCACGTCCCAGGCGTTTTCCCGCCTCCAGCACGGTCCAACGGTGGGGCTCGGCCTCACAGCCGGTGAGGCTGGTGGTCGGGTCTCGGCGCTCGTTGGATGGGGTCTCCGCTTCCATCAGAACATCGGGCTCGCCGTTGGCGTGAACGTATATCAGCACCGCAGGCTCGACGGCCAGTACCTCGAAGGCCAGGTGATCCAGGAGAACCTGGAATCGAGCAAGCTGAATCGCGACTCGACCCGGGCAAATTACTTCGCCGCGCTCACCATGCGCTTCGGAGCACAGCCCTTCGGCGCATCGCGAAAGGCTGGCAGATCGACGGTCAAGTGAACGTCGCCGAATTGACCAGGGTACTGGGAGCATCCGGATGTCGATCCGCCCCAGGCTCCTTCGACTAGAGAATAGAAGGCCGCCGTTCCGGCCGAAGGAGACACATGTCAGCAAATAACCGAGCGATTATCGATAAGGCCAACGAGGCCTTTGCCAGGAACGACGTGGAGGGGCTTCTTGCACTCTGCAGCGACGACTTCAGCTGGACCATGGTGGGGAGTGAGCCGGCGGTCGGAAAAGCCGCGGTCCGCGAGTGGATGGCGAAGGCGCCACCCGAGATGCCGAAGTTCACAATCGACACGGTGATCGCGGACGGCGACTTTGTCACCTGCGTTGGCGACATGACAATGCCCGAGAAAGGGAAGGACGTCCCCTACGCCTACTGCGATGTGTGGCGGCTGGAAGGCGGAAAGATTCTCGAGCTCAAGGCGTTCGTCATCAAAACGCCGTGACGGCAGACGACTTTCGCGAGATCGTCCTCAGCATGGACGGTGCGGCCGAAGGCGCGCACATGAAGCACCCGGACTTTCGCGCCAATGGCCGCGTCTTCGCGAGCCTGACACCCGGTGAGGAAACGGCGGTCGTGAAGCTTGCGCCGGAGGAGCAGCAGGAGTTGATGCGACTCAACCCGAAGAGTTTCGTTCCCGCGGCCGGTGCATGGGGACGGCAGGGCTGGACAATGGTGCCACTCGCTGCAGCGAAGCAGCCGGTCGTGCGCGGCGCGGTGCTGCTCGCCTATCAAGGCATCATTTCGCAGCCACCGCCACGTCGTCGAAAGAAGTAGCGTCCGATTGACGGCCCGGTGTGCGTCGAGACGAGGACGATCCCGAGGATCACGATGCTTCCGACGACGACAAGTCCGAGAAGGAGTGACATTTAACCTCCGTGCACTCGCTGAGGTGCTACGACAGCGGTCGGGCCTGAAGGTCGGCCCGACGCACGGGTCGAACCCGCGGAGGCACCTCAGGCTCCCTTGCGGCTCGCGATCCAGCCGTCGACTCGCCGCTCCAGAAGCATCAGCGGCAGTGCGCCGCCGCCAAGGACCGTGTCGTGGAAGCCCTTGATGTCGAACTTCTCCCCCAACGCCTTGGTCGCCTTCTCGCGCAGCGCCAGGATCTTCTGCATCCCTACCTTGTAGGCGGTCGCCTGGCCGGGCCAGACGATGTAGCGCTGGACTTCTGAGCGGATCGCCCCTTCGGCGGACGGGGAGTTGGCGATGAAGTAGTCGACCGCTTTCTGTTCGCTCCAGCCGCGGGCGTGAATCCCCGTATCGAGCACGAGCCTGATCGCTCGCCAGAGTTCGCTCGAGAGCCGCCCGAATTCAGAGTACGGATCCTTGTAAGCCCCCATCTCCTTCGCCAGCCGCTCGGCGTAGAGGGCCCAGCCCTCGACGTATGCCGTGAAGCCGGCCTGCGTCCGGAATGTCGGGAGGTCTTTGAGCTCCTGCGCGATCGAGATCTGCATGTGATGGCCGGGATTGCCCTCGTGGTAGGCAATGACTTCGAGCTGATGCTTCGGCATCGCTTTCATGTCGATGAGATGCGCGTAGTAGACGCCTGAGCGCGAACCGTCCGGGGTGCCGGAGGAATAATGCTGCGCCGCTCCAGCCTGCTCGCGGAATGGCTCGACGCGCTTGACCTCGAGATCCGCTTTCGGCAGCAGACCGAAGTACTCGGGCAGGCGAGTGTTGATGAACGCGAGGTGGTCGCGAGCCGCCTGCAGATAGCCTTCCCGGCCTTCGTCCGTATTCGGGAAGAAGAACTGCGGATCCTCACGCATGAAGGTGAAGAACTCCTGCAGCGTCCCCTTGAACCCGACTTTGCTCTTCACCACTTCCATCTCGGCGTGAATGCGTGCGACCTCCTCGAGACCAAGCTCGTGGATCTGGTCAGCCGTCATGTCGGTGGTCGTCGAAGCTTCGAGGGCCTGCTGGTAGAAGGCCGCGCCCTGCGGCAGGGCGCCGACGCCCCGCGCCTGCGCATCGGCGTTCTTGATGTCCTGTTCGAACCAGGCGATGAGCGCATCGTAGGACGGCTTGAACTTATCGAGCAGCGCCTGGCGCGCCGCGGAGCGGAGCCGTTCCGCCTCGGCCGCGTCGATCTTGCCGGCCTTCAGCAGCCCCTCGATCTCGGTCTTTGCGTCGGCCCAGATCGGCGCGTCCCCCTGACCAGCGAAGGGTGCGCCGGTGATCAACCCGCGCGACTGTGCGATGACGCCTTCGTATGCGAAGCGCGGCGGCCGCACCCCCTCCTTCGCTGCCGCCTGTGCCCGGACCAGGAGCTGATCGATCGCGCGTGCGACGCCGCCGATCCTGGCGATGTAGGCGGCCATGTCGTTCGGCGCCTCGACCTTGTGCAGGGTGATGAGGAACTGCGGCAGCCCCGCCTGTGCCCCTTGCATCTGAGTGAACACGTATCCGCGCCGCCTGAACGGGAGCCCGCGTTCGGCGCGTTCGAGCTGGTAGGTCCAGATGTCGTAGGACATCTTTCCTTCGGGCGTGAGGCGCTCGTAGTTGATCGCCTTCTTCATCTCGGCCGTGACCTTTCGCAACCACGCCAGCTGCTGGTCTTCGGCGCGCTCGGAGAGGTCATCGATCTGGTCGTAATCGTCCTTGATCCCGAGGCTGGTCTTCTGCATCGGGCTGAAGTCGAGCTGCTCCTGCCACCGGGCCCTAAACCATTCGTTCAGCCGCGTCGTCTCGCTCACGGCCGGCTGTGCGGCGGGTGCCTGGCCCCGCGCTGGTGCACCGAGGCAGATCAAGGTCACCGACACGATGAGAAAGCTGTAGATCTTGCGCATGGGACATCGTAGCGCCGAATGCCGGAGCAGGCGAAAATCGCGATCAGGGGACCGGCGCCGACCTCCGCCACTGGCCGGCGCGGGACTGCAGCCACGGTACCTGCCCCACCAGCGCGTCCACGTAGGCACGGGTGAAGCGGGTCGCAGATTCGCGCGTGAGATGCGACCACTCAGGCACGTCGAGCCCCTGCATGTTCGCGTGATCTTCCCAGTGGATCCCCACCGTTCCGGTCTCTCTGATCAGGCGGTCCCAGCCCTTGGCCCGGGGCAGCCGCACACGCTCGGCCTCGAGCAAGGCGCCCGACGACGGGGGTCGGATGAAAACGATCTCGCCGCCACGGGCCCGGATGGCGCGCACGTCCCTGACTGCATCATCCACCACGGTCTGGAGCACGTCATCGGTCACAGGCGGAAGGACGAACCTGAACATCCCCATCCAGGTCATCCGCGTACCGTCTCGCAACGCGAGGTCGCGCTCGACACGCGGCCACATGAAGGTCTGACGATCGTCGAAGGTTTCGGCCAGCTTCCAGGGCAGTCGCGCTGGCGGCACGACTCCGGGCCGGCTGGGCAGGTCCATCCAGCGAAACAGCCGTTGCGGTGTGTACATCTGCTCCAGGAACGCGAACCACCGGGACAGCTGGCGATGCAGGACGACGCCGAAGCGCTGCGAGTAGGACTGAGTCTTCGCGCGCTCGACCGCCACGCCGCGTAGCCCCGGTGGCATGCCGAAGAAGAGCGCGTCGGCGAGTCCCACGACGACGAGACCGCGGAAGCTCTCGTCCCGGGCGAGATCGGTCAGCAGGTAGCGGCCGTTGGTGCCCTCGAGCGCCAACTGCACCGGCTTCATCCCGGTCATCTCCTCCCACACCGCCAGGTCAGTGTCGAACCAGATACGCGAATCGCCGACGATCGCAATCTTGTTCGTCGAACCAACGGCGAGCGAACGACGGGCCATGGCCCAGTGGTCGTTGCTGTCGTCGAGATCGCCGGCGGCCAGGCCGAGCGATCGCATCTTCGCCTCCCAGCCCGCGAGCGCGATGACGGTCAGGACGAGCGTCGCCGCGATGGTCGGCGTCCATGCCCGCCGGGGTGTCGGCCGGACCGTCACATCGGAGACGTTCAGGCCGGGATCTGCCTCGCCGGTGAGATGTGCGAGGCGCGCTGCGGTCTCGGGGTCATGGGCGGTGCCAAGGGTCGTCATATGCGTGATCAGAACTGGAAATAGATGAAGGCTTCGCCGGAGCCCTGCGAGGTGATGACCAGGAAGAGCATCGTCGCCCAGGCCGGGGCGAATGCAAACGTGGGTACCTGCTCGGCGAGCTCTTCGAGCGAGCGATCGCGCATGATCCAGTGGCTGCAGACGATCGCAAGTATGCAGAATCCCGAGAGCAGGAGATCGGTCGTCGCCAGGACCGGCACCGCGGCCGCCTGAAGTCCGGCCATTCCGATCAGCATCCCGGCCGCGCCGCCGAACGTCGGTGATCGGAAGAAGACCCAGGTGATGTTGACGAGGAGATACGTCACCAGCGCGAGCACCACGCGGCCGGAGGTGGTGTTCCAGGCGCGGGACCCGGCGAACCGTCCGGCGAGCCAGCGCTCGACCGCGAGATACAGGCCGTGGAGTCCGCCCCACGCGACGAACGTCCAGTTGGCGCCGTGCCAGAGACCACCGATCAGCATGGTGAGCAGCAGGTTGACGTAGGTGCGGGCGACACCGCGGCGGTTACCGCCGAGGGGGATGTAGAGATAGTCCCTGAGCCAGGTGCTGAGCGAGATGTGCCAGCGGCGCCAGAAATCGGAGAAGCCGATGGCCGCGTAGGGATAGCGGAAATTGTTGGGCAGCGAGAAGCCGAGGCACAGCGCCGCGCCGATCGCCGTGGTCGAGTATCCGGCGAAGTCACAGAAGATCTGGCCCGAGAAGGCGAGCGTGCCGATCCACGCATCGACGAACCCGACGGGAGCTCGGGCGCCGAAGACCGCGTCCACCGTGGGCGCGAGCGCGCCGTCGGCGATGACCACCTTCTCGAACAGACCCACGGTCATCAGCGCCAGCCCCCAGGCGAGCTGCCGTGCCGTGGCGATGCGCGGCGTCGCGAACTGCGGCACCAGCTGACCGGGGCGGACGATCGGGCCGGCGACCAGCTGCGGGAAGAAGGTCACAAACAGCGCGAAGTCCAGGAACGACGTGAGGGGCTTCGATCGCCGCAGGTAGACGTCGAGGGTGTAGGACAGCGTCTGGAACGTGTAGAACGAAATCCCGACCGGCAGGATGATGT
>JACDDJ010000302.1 GCA_013817065.1 Acidobacteriota bacterium | reverse complement strand
CTCCACGCCCGGTTCCTAGGCGCTCATGCAGCCTGGGGACACCGACCTCGCAACTTGCCGCGTGAGATTTCGCATGCTACACGTTGAAAACATCGATACGGAACCTTATCCGGCCGGTCTCCGCCGCACGGGGCTCCGAGCCGTCAAGGAGCCCGAAATTGTCCGCCGACTCAATCCGGCACCGCCGCCCCGCACCGAGATCAAGTGCTGGTGCGGTTGCGGCGAGGTGTTGACGGTCGTCTGGTCCGGAACGCATGCCGGCGGTCTCGTTCACGGTCGCGATTGGGCGGATCCGGTCGAGCGCACCTATTTCTACGGAGATTCTGCGGGGCCGCAGAAGGGATTCCCCCGGACTTTCCGATCGAGCTGGTGATGGCGGCACATGGCGTTCCCGTCGTCATGCTACGAGCCGTCGCTCGGGGGCAGGCGGAGTTGGTCGGCATGCTGCTCGATCAGGAGCGCCACGACATCAGAGCGAGAGAGGGCGAGGCGCTTCATTGCACGGTTCACGGCGCGATGATGCGCTTTTGTCAGAGTGAGCGAGACCGGCTTCCGTACTTTCCCTCTGAACAGCGACGTTGGTCCGGACAATTTCTTTTTCATCGGCATACATAATATCTGCACTGAGGTCTGAATAGTAGTATCATTCGCAATGATGCTAGAATGATACTACCATTCGATGCGACGCACAGGACGACGATGAAGGAGACGATGATGCCCAGAACGCTGAAGCCGAAACCGACGACCAAGAAGTCCACCCGCACCCAGACCAAGACTCGAACGCCGCGAGCGCCACGACGACGCGTGCCGAAGCCGACACCTATGCCGACCGTTCAGACGCCCGTCGCGGTTGCGGCGATTGACCCGCAGACGGAGCCGGCCGCAGCGCCCGCTCCTGTCGCGCATGCCCGGCGGCGCAACACGACACCCGCGATGAAGCTCGGAGCCGAACTTGTACGGTTCCTGAGAATTCACGCCAAGCGACCCTACAAGTCACGCGGCGAGCAGGCGATCGTCGATCTCGCGAAGGAAGCTGCGCACGCGGCCTCGATCGAACTGGCGAGCACGTAGATGGCTGCACCACTGGAGACGCCCAACGCGGGAGAGGTCCGTAAGGCGCGCTTCGCTTCGCTGTGCAGTCGGTGCCGGAAGTGGATCAACGACGGCGCGTTAATCTTCGGGACGCCAGCGATCCACACCACCCCGGAGGACTGCGCGGCGGCGCTGCCGAGCGTCGAGTGGGCACCTCCCGACGACGGACCCGAGCGCGAACGGCTGATGGAGGAGGTCGGAGCACTCCTCCGTGAAGCTCCTTGGCGCTTCGCGAAAACGATGCCCGACGCCCCGCACGAATACACCCTCCGCCGAGAGTGGCGGGACCCGGCGGCGTTCATCGTCGCCGTCACCGGAATCCGGCGTCTGGCGGTCCGTCGGGGCAAGTGGAAGAACGCCACCTATGACTACCTCGACATCGCCCCGCACGCCTATTGGACGATGGAACCCCGGCACGCTCCAGCCGAGGCGACGACGGTCCTGATTAACCGCGCCGTGCTACTGGTGCAGCCATGAGAATTCACTCCACCGGAGGTCGAGATGCCAAAGCCGTCGGCTATCTCCGCGTTTCGACATCCGAGCAAGCTACCTCTGGGCTCGGTCTGGAGGCGCAGCAGGCCGCGATCGAAGCGACGGCTCTGAAACTAGGGCTACCGCTCGACCGGACCTTTGTCGATGCCGGCGTGAGCGGCGGACTGACGCTTGAGCAGCGCCCGGCACTTCTGGCGGCGCTGGACGCACTTGGGCGCGGCGATGTATTGATCATCGCCAAGCGCGATCGCCTCGGCCGAGACGTTCTCAACGTCTGCATGATCGACCGCCTGGTCGAACGGCGCGGCGCTCGGGTCGTCTCGTCGGCAGGGGAGGGAACCGACGCAAACGATCCGACCTCGCGACTGATGCGGCAGATCGTGGATGCGTTCGCAGAGTATGAGCGGGCGATCATCCGGGCGCGGACCAAATCGGCCCTTGACGCCAAGCGGGCCAAGGGCGAGAGGACCGGCAATCTGCCGTTCGGTTTTCAACTCGGGACCGATGGGCAAATGCTCGAACCGCATGACGGCGAGCAGCGCGTTCTCGCGAGGATCTCCGAACTTCGTGCGGCTGGCGCGACGCTGCGGTCAATCGCCGACGCGCTGAATGCCGACGGCTGTCGCACGCGCACGGGCGGGGCTTGGCAATATCAATATGTGGCCCGCCGAGTTCAGGACGGGGAACTCGCCGGCGCCTTGTGAAGCTCACTGACACTAAAAAGGGGAGCAGTTGATGATGGACGATCAAGACCCAATTCAGGCTGAGCGTGCGGACGTGATCCGGGTTCAACAACTCCGGTGGCGGTTTCTGCTCGAGCTTTACCGCATGAACAAGCAGGCGCATGCGGGAACCATTCAAAGCGTCTCGGCAGAGGAGGTCGGAACCAGGATTGGGCTGCTGGAGACACGCGACCTGGAACAGGCCTATGCGTATCTCGCTGACGCCGGCCTTGTGGAACTCGTGGGGTTTGGACCCTTGCTGAGGATCACCAGGACGGGCATCGACGAGGTTGAGGAGGCTTACGCCCGTCCGGATCAACGAACCGACCACCTCCCACCGCTGAACATCATCCACAACGTCATCTACGGCGGTGTCCACGGTTCGACCGTGCAGCAGGGCACCACCCAATCAACCCAAACGGTCGACAACTCGCAGTCGGTCGATTGGGCGCGCCTTCGCGAGATCCTCCGCGAGGTTCGGACAGCCGCCGAAGATCTGCCTGCGGAGCAACGTGATGAGGTTTTGGCGGATGTCATCGCCCTAGACGCGCAGTCTCGATCGCCACGACCCAAGGCTGCAATCGTGCGGGAGTGCCTGACTTCGCTGCGCTCTATCCTCGGCAACCTCGCCGGCAACACAGCTGGCAATATCGCCGCCGCCCCACTCATCGACTGGATCAGGGCTCACGAATGGCTGCTCAAGTGAAGGCCGCTATCTACGCTCGCAAAAGCACCGAGCAGGCCGGTCTGGCCGACGATCAGAAGTCTGTCGCTCGCCAGGTCGATCATGCGAGGCTATACGCCGCCAGAAAAGGCTGGACGGTCGACGAGGGGGCCGTGTTCTCCGACGACGGCATCAGTGGAGCCGAGTTCGCCAACCGTCCGGGCTTCTTGCGGCTGATGAACGCGCTGAAGCCCCGACCGGCCTTCCAAGTGCTCATCATGTCCGAAGAGAGCCGACTGGGACGCGAAGCGATCGAGACGGCCTACGCGCTGAAGCAACTCGTGCAGGCTGGCGTCCGGATCTTTTTTTACATGGACGATCGCGAGCGCACGCTCAACAGTCCGATGGAAAAGGTCATGATGCAGCTCGCGAGCTTCGCGGACGAACTGGAGCGGGAGAAGGCGCGGCAGCGCACGTATGACGCGATGTCGCGGATGGCGAGAGCCGGCCACGTCACCGGCGGGCGGGTGTTCGGCTACGACAACATCGACGTTTTCACTCCCGGTGGAACGGAGCGATCCCACGTAGAGCGCCGCATCAACGAAGCTGAGGCGGCGGTCGTGCGCCGCATCTTTGAGCTCTGCGCGAGCGGCACCGGCTACGCCCGGATCACGATGCGGCTGAACGAAGAGCAGGTGCCGAGCCCGCGCCCGCAGCAAGGTCGTCCCGCAGGGTGGGGTCCGTCGACGGTCTATGAGGTTCTCCACCGCCCGCTGTATCGGGGCCAGATCGTCTGGAATCAAACGCGGAAGCGGAACCGCTGGGGGCAGACGGCTCCGGAACCGCGCCCCGAATCCGAGTGGCTACGTCTGGACCGGCCCGACCTGCGCATCGTCACGGAGGAGGCGTGGCAGGCGGCGCACGCTCGACTACGCGGCATCCGGGCGAAGCTGGCGACGGCGCAAGGGGACCGCCCGGCTGTCCGCCGCGACATCGAGAGCAAGTATCTGCTCAGTGGGTTTGCGAGATGCGCGACGTGCGGCGGCACCCTCTCGGCGCTGAGCCGGCGCGACGGCAAGCAGCGCGCCTACTTCTACGGATGCTTGGCCCATGCGAAACGTGGCAAGACCGTCTGCGACAACGCCCTCGTGCTGCCGATCGAGCGGATGGACGATGCCGTGCTGACCGCGATCGCTGGAGAGGTTCTGCGCCCTGCAGTGGTTCACGCCGTCATCGAAGCGGTGTTCGAAGCGATGAAGCCCGCATCCGTCACAACGAGCGTCGAGGCGCTCCGCAGTGACCTGCGTGCGGTCGATCGAAAGCTCGGTCACCTGGCGGACGGCATCGCAACCGCAGGGCCGGTGCCGGCTCTCATCGCCGGGCTGAAAGAGCAGCAGGACCGGCGTGACGGGCTCCTGGCGGCAATCGGCGCGGCTGAAGCGACCGAGCACTCGGAAGTGGACCGGGAGGCGATCGAAGCGAAGGTGCTCGCTCAGGTCCAGAAATGGACAAGTTTGCTGACCAGCCACGTTGGCGACGGTCGGCAGTTGCTGCGCGAACTACTCGATGGGCCGCTCCGGTTCAACCCGGAGGGGAAGGGCTACCGCTTTGAGGGAGACGTGACGACCGGGCCGCTGATCGCCGGTCTGGTAGGGATTTCACCTTGGTTGGCGTCCCCACCGGGATTCGAACCCGGGTTTTAGCCTTGAAAGGGCCACGTCCTAGGCCTCTGGACGATGGGGACGGCGTGACGTGCTCGGCGCGGTTCCGGATGACCTGCGGAACGGTCAATGATAACAGGCGCTTCCACGAAACGCCAAGCGGCCTGGACGAGGAGTTAGATGTTCATTCTCTACTGCGTGCTCGCGGTGCTCTGTTCGGCGATGTTGATCTTTTCCGGGGTCAGCAAGCTGCAGCTGAAGACGGTCGTTGGCCGGCGCCTCGCGCACCGTAACCGGCGACCTGCGGCAGGGGAGTAGACCGCTTCATGACCGAACGACAGAAGATGCTGTCGGGCGAACTCTACGATCCGATGGATCCCGAACTGGTCACCGCCCGGGCTCGCGCGCGCGATCTCTGCCAGGACCGCAACGTCACTCGCGAGTCACACCAGGTCGAACGGCGCCGGATCCTCCAGACGCTCTTCGCCACCGGCGGTGACTCCGTGTGGATGCAGCCGCCGTTCTACTGCGACTACGGCTCGAACATCGAGCTCGGCGAGCGCGTGTTCTTCAACTTCAACTGCGTCGTCCTCGACGTCTGCCGTGTGCGCATCGGACGCTTCACGCTGTTCGGGCCGGCGGTGCAGATCTACACCGCCACCCATCCCATGGACGCCGACCTCCGACGCAAAGCCGAGTTCTGCAAACCGGTGGAGATTGGATCGGACGTGTGGGTGGGTGGAGGAGCCATCATTCTCCCCGGTGTCCGCATCGGCTCGCGCGCGGTGATCGGCGCCGGCAGCGTCGTCACTCGCGACGTCCCCGATGACGTCCTCGCGGCGGGTAACCCATGCCGCGTCATCCGCAATATCGCCTGACGACTCACCTACACCCGCCCTGGGTAATCCCTATAACCATTTGCTGCGCGGAAACAGATGGCCGGCGCGAGCTTCTTGACTATTTGACGTCGAGCAACTCGACGTCGAATACGAGGGTGGCGTTGGGCGGGATGTCACTGCCGGCGCCGCGCGCACCGTACCCGAATTCCGGGGGCAACACGAGCCGTCGCTGTCCGCCCACCTTCATACCCTGGACACCCTGGTCCCATCCACGAATCACCCGGCCGGCGCCGAGCTTGAAGGCAAACGGTCCACGTCCAATCGACGAGTCGAATTGCGCGCCCTTCTGCTCCGGCGCATCGGCTGAGTAGAGCCAGCCGGTGTAGTTCACCGTTGCGGTCTGGCCGCTGCTCGCCATCGGTCCCGTTCCTTCGCGCAAGTCGGTCTGTATATAGGTCGGATTCATACACCAAGCTTAATGCGTGAGCGGAACGGGAACGCCGCGGCCCGCGTATTATCACAGCGTTGTATGTTTTTGCGAAGAGGCCCGAGATCCTCACTCGCACGGCCGCCCCTCCGCGCGCTGGATTCTCGAAC
>JACDDJ010000301.1 GCA_013817065.1 Acidobacteriota bacterium | reverse complement strand
TCAGCAGCAACGGTTTATCGTGGCGTTGTCGGCGCATGGCACGCAGGGTACCCGCGCCGGCGACGAAGTACAAGACTTTTTCTGAGACACGACACTAGGCTAGCAGCCCGTGGTGAAAGTAGCTGAATAGGATCGCGTCTTCGTACTAGCAGACTCGTTCTGCGGAAGCGCAGCGTGGTCTGGCAAGGGCGAAGCTCACAAGAGGACGGCACTGAAACCCCGGATGCGCGTGTAGCGGCCGATTGCCGGGTGGTCCGGCTAGATCGTGCCCTGTCTGAGCTGGAGGCCCGCGTGAGGTTTGCGTAAAGAGCAGCAAGATGAGTATCAAGATCACTGGTCTCGACGATGTTCAGCGGCATCTGAAGGAATTACAGCATCGGGCCGAGTCGCTATCCGGGGAACGCGAAGTGCCGGTCGTTGAATTACTGACTTCTGAGTTCATGCTCCTCAATACTGATTTCGAATCTGCAGGTTCGATGTTTACGGCGAGCGGGTACAAAGTCGAATCCGAGGCTGACTTGGCTGCCATTCCGGATGAACCTTGGGACAATTTTGTTAGCTCTCGCACACGGTTTGGGAGTTGGAACGAGATGCTGGAAGCGGCGGCGGCCGAATATTTTCGACGACGTCTGAGTGGCGAGGCATAAGCCATCTCACTCATGAAGGACGACCTTCGCCGAGCTCTTCGTGAATTTCAAGATTACGCCGACGACGTACAGCGGTCGGGTTTTCAGACCTTCGACGACTCAGTCAAGCGGATGCTCAGCATCTTGGAGCCGACGACCCCCATAGGGGCTCTAGCACATCGCATCTTGCCACGTCCCGACTTCGAGGATTGGTACGAGGCAGCCCTCGCACAGTCCGCTGGTCGGTACGGATCCCTGAACTGGCCGCCCGTCAATGCAGACCGCATCGTCCTCCAATTGGATTTGCTAGGGCGCGTTGCTGAGGATCGGATCGATCTCTGGAAGTTTTGCCACACGTTCCTCACGAGGGAGACAAAATATGACGACATGGTTCATTCGTTCTCAAGCCACGTCGTCCGTCCATTTGTGCGTGACCTCATTCGACTCCTTCATACCCAGCCTGAAATGAATTCCATGGACGAGAGCGCCAAGCCGGTGCTCTCCGTCAAAGTCTTCGTGGAACCCGGCAGAATTACTGACCTGCAGGCGAGTGCACCGGGCATTCACGATGTCGCAAAGCTGGTGCGTCTGTGTGAAGAGTTGAACACCTGCTATGGAGCCGAGTGTTATCTCGCAGTCGCAATGCTGACGCGATCGGTGCTAGATCACGTTCCTCCGTTTTTCGGATTCCGCGCGTTCAATGAGGTCGTCGCCAATTACCCTTGGGGACCTTCTCGAAAGGATGCCATGGACCATCTACAGAACTCCGCTCGAAAGATCGCGGATGTCCATCTGCACACGAGAGCGTCAGGCGATGAGGTTCTGCCTAACCAAGCGCAAGTCAATTTCGGGCCAACCCTCGATGTTCTGCTGGGTGAAGTGGTCCGACTCCGAAAGCGCCCGGTTCCATGACTGGTCCTTGCCGCTGGGACCACCAGTGGCGGGCTTTGGTGCAACGCACGGGCGTGCTAAAAATTGGAAAGGCGACGCGCGCCTGCGCCTGGTGAATATCGAGGAGCTGAGTGCAGTCACTGACAACGAAGCGAACGATCCCGAGTGCTACTTTCCGCCCTTTGACGCGCGAGGCCGCTCTCGATCTTGAAGTGCAGCAGTTGAGGGGGCTGGCGAGGTTTCGCGACAACCCAAAGGGGCTTGACCCTGCTTTCACCGACCCGGATCCGACCACACCCCTGCCGCTGCCGCCGCGCCAACCGATCAGCCGCCTATAGAACCTGATGCCGCCGCCCGTCGGCGCGTCTTCGCGACACGCCTCCAGAACGAACAGCAGATTCGGACCGGCCGCGGTCTGGCCCGCGCGGTAGAGAGCGAAACGCCCGGGCTCTATCACCGCCACGTTCTGAACTTCCTCATTCGCCTGCGGCCGGACCATCACTTCAGCCCCACGAAGCCGCTCACGCCTGGATTGCCCTGATCGGCCGGTACGCAAGTCAGGCAGGACGGCGTTTCAATTCCGTCCGGCCTGTGCGCTGCGGGTTGACTCGCCCCTATAGGCCCGTGGATCGGGAAGGTGGGCTAATCTCACCGGCACCAGCGTTTGGAGTGGTGCCGATGGCGTGAGCCAATCCGAGCACGGAAAGCGCCTTCAGGAATGACATGACCGAAGACAACAGACTGCCCGACCATAGCCGCCTCGTTTTCGGAACGATCGGCGTCATCGTTGGCGTCCCAGTGATCCTGTTCATCCTCCTGCTGATTTTTGCCCTTATTTTCAGTGACGTGATGCATTGAATCGAGCCTCAGTTCGCAAGCTCTCGCCGGGCTAAGGTCGGACCGGGGTGGTTCCAGCCGAATCGTGAATATGAGCCGACGACGAGTCTGCCTTCAACCTGACGACGATGACACTGGCCGTGGGGGGCCTGTACGATCCTGGGGGACCCGAGCGATGGGAACGCGGGTACCATCAGCGTAGCCGTCACGTCGCGGTAGCACGGCGCGGCCGGAAGCCGAGTCCAAGCTTGGCATTCTGCCGGTGCAGTGTGGGGCGTCGGAAGGCCGGCGCCCCTATTCGTGTAAAGCCTTGTGCAGGGACGATTCCGGAATGAAGCAGCGCGGCGCACTCATCGTTGCACTCCTCGCGACTGCCGCAGTGTGTGTGCAGAACGCGGGTGTCGGGATGGGGATCGGCTGGGGCGTGATCCATGGCGCGGGCCCAGCCGCGCTGTTGTTCCTGGTTCCCCTGGCCGTGGGCCTCGCTCTCTTGTGGACCGGCTACGTACTCGCGCGCCGCATGAACGTGAGATACATGCCGGTGCTTTTCGCGGTCTACGCGCTCGGCATCCTCGTTGTGAACGAGATGGTGCTGCCGGCGACGCCGCTGAACGCGTGGCGCACGCAGCGGGCGATAGACGCCGTCGAAGTCACGGCGCTGCGCGACGAGGCATTCCTCACCGCACGCGGCAATCCAGCCGGGATACGTCTGACGTTCGAGGCGCGCTTTCCGCAGCCGCTCGTGGGATTTGTGTCTGCCTCCACGTTCGGCCCTGTCGACGGTAAAATTCCCTATCCGCTGCAGTTCGGCCGGCTCCACCAGCTCCTGATTGAACCGACTCCCCCCGCCCGGGGGCCATACTACGCGTTTCAGAAGGACACGGTCTACCGTTTCACAGAGACGACCCTGCCGAATTTCATTTCGTATGACGAGCGCACACAGGAGCCCTGCTTCAACATCGTCACGACGCCGTTTCGCGAAGCGGATTTTCTCGACGCGTTGGCAAGGAGCGGGAACGTGAGATACAGCACGGCCATTCAGATCGGCACCGACGAAGGGCCGGTGTCGGTGGTGGTGCAGACGTATACGACGGCTCGTGCCTACGATCTGAGTGCGATGTACCAGACGATCGTGCAGGAGCGAGCCAGGCAGTGCGGCCCGTGATCGCCGGGGAGGCCGAAAAAGTCCGGTACCGTATGCTGGAGGGCACGGAGGTGGCCGAGAGGCTGAAGGCGGCGGTTTGCTAAACGGAATCTGCCTCTCGGACAACCTCGATTCTCCTCGTAAATCCTTCCGTTTCATCAGCTTCTCCGATCGACGACTTGGCTGCCGTTCGCTCTGGAGACGCGGTTTTGGCGCGTCGCAGGGACAATCGTGGGGACAGTGTTCGAGAATGGCGCACGCGCTGCGCGACATCAGCCTCTTCAACCTGTTGCAGATCACCCGGCTTCGGCCCCCCCGATATCGACCGCCTCCTGCAACGGCGGGAGAGATTGGATTCACGCCGTCGATCCTCCGGATTCTTCACGAGCCGTGCCCTGGTTTCCGGCGTGTAGCTGAAACGAGAGAGGTACCTCGGCATTGGTTGTCTCCTTCGTTCGGGGTGCGATCGCGTTGGCTGGCCGGCTGCAGCGCGATCAATGGTCGTAGAAGAAGACTACTATCAAGGCGATCAGCAGGCCGATCGCAACGGCAACCACCGAAACGGCCGTGCAGCCAGGCCCGCTGGCTTGCGACCGTGGATACTTTTCCAGTGTCCGCCGGAGGCCCTCGACGGCCGGACGCGCCGGCACGCCGAGTGCGCGAAGATCGTCGCGGACCTGAGGCGGAAGGTTGGCCCACGACGCGGCCCGCGCCGACGCAGGGAAGGAACCGACCAGCGACTGCCAGCCGCCCCGCGAGTGGCGGCGGACGAATAGATCGATCGCGCCCGCGTACTCCGGCCGGCGCACCCCGGAAAGGAACAGAAATTTCCCCGCCTGCGGATCGTCCCCCATCTGCAGCAGCACGCGACCTAGCTGCTCGTAGACGTCGGGCTTGAATTCGGCGGAACCGAGACGACCGGAGAGGATCTCTTTGGCACGCCACAATTGACCAGTGGCGATCGCCGCTTCAACTCTGTCGACCTTGTCACGGTCGCGGTCACTACCCAAGACTATCCCCGTCAGGTTCGGGTAACGCAATGCTGGAGGCTCTCGGCGTCGGTCGAGGCTTGAGCGGTGCGCCCACTAACGAGTCCTGACTGTCGTCGCTACCCTCAGCCGGTCTGAACGGCTGATAACTCTCCAACTGCATCGCAAACGTACCCCGCCCTCTCGTCCGCGCTCGCAAATCGGTCGAGTAGCCGAACATCTTCGATAGCGGCACGCGTGCGTCGATGAGCTGCGTGCCATCGCGATGCTCCGATGACTGGACTGTACCTCGGCGACTCTCCAGGTTCTTTATGACGACGTCGATACTGTCCGTCGGGACGGACACCTGTACGTGCATCACCGGCTCGAGGAGCACCGGCTTCGCCTTTCTGGCCGCGTCCTGCAGCGCCATCGAGCCAGCGATCTTGAACGCTGTCTCCGACGAATCGACGTCATGGTACGAGCCGTCGTACAGCACGATGCAAACGTCGTCCACGGGATGACCCGCCAACACGCCGGCCATGAGAGCTTCCTCGATGCCTTCGTTGATCGCCGGTATGAATTGGTCCGGAATCGTCCCGCCCGGGATGTCGTTCTCGAAGACCACGCCGGTGCCTGGTATGCCAGGGAACACATGGATCTTCACATGACCGTAGTGGCCGCGCTCGCCTGTCTGCGTGGCGAATTTCATCTCGCCATCCGCCGGACAGGTGAACGTTTCTTTGTAGCCGACCATGGGCCGGCCGAGAAAGGCCCTGACGTCGTATTCGCGCGCCAGGCGGTCGATGATGATCTCGAGGTGCGACTCGCTCGTCCCCGAAAGAACGACGTCGCCAGTCGCGTTGTCGGTCCTGACCCTCAGCATCGGATCTTCCGCCAGCAGCGTGCGCAGACCCTGGCCGAGCCTCTCCTCGTCGGCCGCAGTCTTTGGCCTGACGGTCACCGACAGGAGCGCGGCCTCATTAATTTCACGCAACGCGTTCACCATTCTTCACGCGGCAGCCTGAATGCATGCCCACTATCCCACCTTGCGCCGCAGGCGGTCGACAACTCCCGTTCGCATAGCCTCGAGGCGTTACTCACTGACTTCGCGTTCAGCACAGGCACGATGTGTCTCTCTACTCTTCGGGAGGCTCTCCAGGAACGAGCTTGGCATCTGCAACTGGCCTGAAGTGAAATAGACCGTGGACGGGGCACTCAACCACGATGATTCCGTCCTTCCGCCTACCAGGCAGACGAGCGAGGGGCTCGATCATTACATGTCCGCACTTCGGGCACGGAGCGTCGTAACCCGTTATATAGGTGTCGTTGCTTATCATCACAAGCGCCTCAGAAGATGGTGCTCCGGTGTCCACTCTACTTCGATGGATTCAATTCGGTGGATTCCCGTCACATCCTTGGTGCCCCGGACCAAAGAGGGTCTGATTTGATTGTACGTGCTGCGGGTTTTCTCAGCGTCACTTGTTGAGTCTCCAGAGCCCGTAAGCCGTGAAGACGACCCATAGTCCGTGGACGAATAATCCACAACGTCCGACCATTTGGCCGTGCCGCCCAGGCCAAATCCACTTCTGCGGGCTATCGGCCTCCGAGTCCGCCACGCGCGCGAACGGCGGGGATGGTCCCAAGAAACGCTCGCCGCCGAATCTGGCGTGGAT
>JACDDJ010000013.1 GCA_013817065.1 Acidobacteriota bacterium | reverse complement strand
CTCTCACCCGATGCCTGGGGTCTGCTACTCGGCGCTCCGGTGCTTACCGAGACGGGACTTGCACCCGTTGGAGACGAACAGCGTGAAACAGACGGTGACCTGTCTGCTTCTTCACGACGCACCATCCCGCGGATTCTATCGCACCAGGCACGTGCGACGTGCGACGTGCTAGGTGCTACGTGCTAAGGCTAATGCGCGGCGGGCGGCACAGCCCTGGAAAGTTGGGAGGCGAAAGTTGGGTACCCCTAGAACCGATTCTTCAAGCGGCTCCAGAACGAAGTGCCTTCGATGTCGAGGCTGTTCCACCACGCGTCGAGCGCCTTGCGGTCGCCGCCGAGGATCGCGTCGCGGGACGCGCGTGGCGGGGGCGGCGCCAGTTGCGCGAGCCGCTCGTAGACACGAACGCGCTCGGGCGGGAAGGCGCGCGACAACAGATGCCACAGCGTGAGTGCATCTCGCGGACGCGCCGCGTCGAGCACCACATGCAGGGCCGCGGCTCGGGCGCGCGGATCCGCACGCCCGAAATCCAGCTGCTCCAGCGCCGCGCCGTAGCCGTCCGGCGCGTCTTCATACCGGGGCGTGCCCGGGCCGACTCCCGGCCGTGTCTCACCCACCGCGCCCTGCGGGATGTACGCCTCCCGCCCGCCATAGGCGAACTGCACCCAGCCGTGCGTGACGCGCAGCAGCCCGCCGCCGGCCTCATCCACCTTCAACGTGAACGCGCAGCCGAGGTCGATCGCTTCAGCGGAGGGCGTGTCGACAAAAAAGAACCGCGGCGGCGCCCAGATACGTGCGTGGATCGTGCCGCGGTCGAGCGACAGCCGGTGCTCGCGGGTGCCGGCAGTCACGAGCGAAACGCGTGTGCCCGGCTCAACGTCGACACGGCCGATGCGGCCGATATCGATGCGCGCCCGCGACCCTTCATCCGTCACCAGCTGCCCGCCGCGCCGGAGCAGCGCGTGGCCATCGAGCGAGACACCGTCGAGACGCGGCGCGCCGGCGAGCTGCTGCACCGTCCAGCCCCCGCCGATGCCACCCGATAGAAACCATGCACCGAACCCGAGCACCAGGGCAGCGGCCGCCGTTACGAGCGGACCGCCGAAGCCCCACGCGCGCGACGACCACGAGCGTCGCTCCAGCCGCAACGCCGGCGGCGCCGCGCCCGAGTCATGACCGAGCGGACGCAGCAGCGACTCGAGCCGCGCCACCTCCGGATCGGCCGGCCCCGACCGGTCCCAGAGATACTGGTCCTGTTCGTCCTCAGTCATACGTGCAACTTCTCGCGCAGCAGTTTCATGCCGCGGTGCAGATTGACGCGCACCGACGCCGCCGTCAGCCCGGTCCGTTCGGCGATCTCCGGGCCCGTCATGCCTTCCACCAGCCGCAAGATCAGCGTCTCCCGGTAGGCCGCGGGCAGTGAACGAATGGTATCCAGCACCGCACGCGCTTCGGTCTGTGCCGCGGTGCTTCCGGGTGCCTGCAGGTCGGCAGGGAGCTCAACCGACTGGACGTCGCGGCGGTGCAGATCCGCGGCGCGATTCCGCGCGATCATCGACAGCCATCCGCCGAACGCCGCCGGGTCCCTGAGGTTCCCCAGGTTCTTCCACGCCGTGAGAAAGACGTCCTGAACGAGATCGTCAACGTCGCCCGGCGCGACGCGCGCGAGCAGAACGCCATGGATGAACGGTGCGTAGCGTTCGTACAGACGCGTAAATGCGCTCTGCTCCCCGCCCTGCGCCGTTCGCACCAGGACGGCGTCATCCCGGGCATGCTGCGCCTCGAAGCGCGACGTCGTCACGCCAAACCTCCGGGTCGCGGCAACTTCCACCAGGGAGGAAGACGCGGATCACCTGCGGGCGTTAACACAAACGGCTGAGTTGCCAGACGAGGTTACAATGGCGCACCGGTTTCAATCTACCGTAGCTCCCTGGGAGGACCTGAGATGACACGTTCGTGGATCAAATTGGGGATCGCGTTGCCCGTAGCCGCGTTGCTCTGCAGCCCCCTGTCTGCCGATGTCCAGACACGCGAGAAGACCCTCGTCAAGTTCGAAGGCATGTTCGGCCGCGTAGTCGGCCTTTTCGGCGGCAAGGCCGCCAAGGAAGGCATCATTTCAACCAGCGCCGTCAAAGGCGACCGCAAGTCGACGATGAGTGATAACTCGGGCCAGATTATCGATCTGACCGAAGAGAAAATCTACGACGTCGACCTGAAGAAGAAGGAATACAAGGTCACCACCTTCGAGGAGATGCGCCAGCGCATCAAGGACGCCAGGGAGCAGGCCGAGAAGGACGCCAGGGAACAGGCCGGCAAGGAACAAGAGCAGCAGCAAGAGCAGCAGAAGGAGAAGCAGGAGCCGGTCAGGGAATGGGAACTGGACTTCGACGCCAAAGAGACCGGACAGAAGAAGCAGATTGCCGGGTATGACGCCAGGCAGGTGATCATGACCGTCACGCTGCGGGAGAAGGGCAAACCGATCGACGAGAGCGGCGGCGTCATCATGACGTCCGACACCTGGTTCGGCCCGAACATCCCGGCGTTGAAGGAGCTGATCGCGTTCGACATGCGCTATTACAAGAAGCTGTATGGCGAGGAGTCGATGGTGCTCGCGGCCGAACAGATGGCGATGGTAATGGCGATGTACCCGATGCTGAAGCAGGCCTCCGATCGCCTGAAGCAGGAGGGCACCAAGCTCGATGGCACTTCGCTCGCGTCGATCATCACCTTCGAGGCGGTGAAGTCGAAGGCGCAACTCGCGCAGCAGCAGTCGAACCAGGAAAACAGCGGCGGCGGCGGTATCGGCGGGATGCTCGCGCGCCGGATCAAGAAGCCGGAGGATCCGAAGGCGCGGGCGACGATCTTCACCGCGCACCACGAGTTCCAGGAAGTCGGGACCTCGGTGGACGCGGCCAGCCTCGCGATCCCTGCTGGATTCAAAGAGAATCGCTGATCGCGGAAGATCCCGGGGCTTGGGGCAGGTAGACGAGGACTGTCGTCCCCTGCCCCTCCTCGCTCTCCAGGTAGACACCCCCGCCCGTCTGCTTCACGATCCCGTACACGGTCGCCAGCCCCAGGCCGGTTCCTTTCCCCTGCTCCTTCGTCGTGAAAAAGGGTTCAAAGACGTGCTCCCGCAGCCCGACCGGCACGCCCGTCCCGGTGTCGGCAACTGAGAGCACCGCGTAGACGGCCGGTGCGAGCCCTGGGCGGGTGTCAGCAGCCGTCTCGGCGCGTTCATTACGAGTCGACAGCGTCAGCTGCCCACCGTCAGGCATCGCATCGCGCGCATTCGCCACGAGATTCATGAGCACCTGCTCGAGCTGCCCGGGATCAGCGCGGATGGCCACGAGGTCACGAGCCAGGTCCAGCTGCAGGACGATATCGTCGCCCACCAGTCGCTGCAGGAGCCGCTCGACATTGCGGATGACTTCGTTGAGATTGAGCAGCCGCGGCTGCATCACCTGCTTGCGGCTGAAAGCCAGGAGCTGACGCGTGAGCGCTGCGGCGCGCTCCGCGGACCGGCGGATCTCAGCGACATCGGACCGTCGCGGATCGTCAATCGCGAACTGATCGATCAGCAGGTCGGTGTAGCCAAAGATTGCGGTGAGGACGTTGTTGAAGTCGTGCGCCACGCCGCCGGCCAGCCGTCCGATCGCCTCCATCTTTTGCGCCTGCCGAAGCTGCTCCTGGCTGCGCTGCAGCGCCTCCTCCGCTTCCTTGCGCTCCGACACATCCCGGTGATTGATGACGATCGCGCGGATGTTGGCGTCGCGGAGGTGATCGGTCGCGACCGCCTCTCCCCACCGCCAGCCGCCGTCCCGGTGCTGAAAGCGGTAGCTGAACGATACCGGCGTCGAGGTCTGAACGAGTTCGCTCAAACGTCCCGTCACTGGCGCGACATCATCCGGATGCAGCCGGTGTTCGACAGCCTTGCCGACCCGCTCTTCAGGTGTGTAACCGCACAGTGATTCGATCGAGCGGCTGTCGTACAGGATTCGGAAGTCCGGACCGAGCAGGGTAACGGCGTCGTAGCTGTGTTCGACAAGCGCGCGGAAGTGAGACTCACGGTCGAGCATCGACTGCCGGAACGCCGAACGCTCGCGGGCGTAGCGCAGCGCACGCACGAGCACCGATGCGTCGGCCTCCCCCTTCACGAGGTAGTCCTGGGCGCCGCGCTGCATCGCCAGGGCTGCCAGCCCATCATCGGTATTGCCGGTGAGGATCACCATTGGGGTCTCGGGGACGGACGCGTGCAGGGTCTCGAAAGTCGCGAGCCCGTTGCTGTCCGGCAAACCGAGGTCGAGCAAAACGGCGTCGAACTGCCCCCGACTCAGTTCGGCTCGTGCGGCGGCGACCGAGCCGACCATTTGGACCTCGACGACAGCCGCATCCAGCTCCGCCACGAGCATGGCGGCGTAATCGCGATCGTCCTCGACGAGCAGAACGCGCATCGGTGCGGTCACCATCGGTGCGGCTCATTCTACGCCCTGGCTGCGAGGTATGCTTACGGCCACTTCAGGAGGACCCATGGGTCGTAACGATAGACGTCGCTTCCTCAAGGCGCTGCCCGCTGCCGTCGCCGCCGGCATTGCCGCTCCCGCGCTGGCGCAGCAGGGGCAGCAGCAGCGCATCGACCTCGAGACGCTGGATTGCGCCGGGAAGATCTTCGGCATCGACTTCGGCAAGGCCGAGGACGAGGCCGCGCTGCGCGGCGTGAATTCGAACCTTGGCACCTACGAGCAGCTCCGCGCGCTCGACATTCCGCTCGATACCGAGCCGGCGATCACGTTCCGCCCCTATCTTCCGGGGAAGGCGCCGAAGCCGGGCGCCACTCCGGGCGCAAAGCTGAAGCTCAGCACAGCGCCGCCGGCGGCAAGGCGCGGGTCCATCGAGGACCTCGCGTTCCTTCCAGTCACCACGCTGGCCGGACTGATCGCGCGCCGCGAAGTCTCCTCGACCGACCTCACGAAGATGTACCTGGCGCGTCTCGAGAAGCACGGTCCACGTCTCAACTCCGTCGTTACGCTGACGAAAGACCTGGCGCTCGAGCAGGCGGCCGCGGCGGATCGTGAAATCAAGGCAGGGCGCTACCGCGGGCCGCTGCACGGCATTCCCTGGGGAGCGAAGGACCTCTTTGCGACCAAAGGGATCCCGACGACGTTCGGCGCCGCTCCCTTTCAGAAGCAAGTCATCGACTACGACGCAACGATCGTCGAGCGTCTGCGCGACGCTGGCGCGGTGCTGGTGGCGAAGCTCTCGATGGGCGCGCTGGCCCAGGGGGACCAGTGGTTCGGCGGCCGTACGCGGAATCCATGGAACCCGGAGCGCGGCTCGAGTGGATCATCTGCCGGACCTGGATCCGCCACCGCGGCTGGCCTGGTCGGTTTTTCGATCGGCACCGAGACGCGCGGCTCGATCATCTCGCCGTCCGCCGAGAACGGCGTCGTGGGCTTGCGTCCAACCTATGGGCGCATCAGCCGCCACGGCGCGATGGCCCTCAGCTGGACGATGGACAAGATCGGCCCGATGTGCCGGACCGTCGAGGATTGTGTCGTGGTGTTCAACGCGATCTACGGTCCGGATGGCCGGGACAGCACCGTCGTGGATGCCGCTTTCACGTGGACGCCGGACGTCGCGCTCTCAAAGCTGAAGATCGGGTACATCCCGCGAGAGTTCGAGCCGCCGGCGCCAGCTGCGGCAGCTGGCGAGGGACGCGGTGACGCGGCCGGTCGCGGAGAGAGCGGCGGGCGCGGGCGCGGAGCAGCAACGCCGGAGGAGCGGCGAAGGCTGGAAGAGCGCAGCAAAGTGCTGAACGAGGCGCTCGAGGTCTATCGCAAGGCCGGCGCGAAGCTGGAGGCGATCGAGCTGCCAGGTACCCGGATCGCAAACATGATCGGGTTCATCCTGAATACCGAGTCCGCGGCGGCGTTCGACGACCTGACACGTAGCCCCGAAATTGCGGACCCGTCGCTCAACACCTGGCCGAATACCTTCCGCACGCACCGGTTCGTCCCGGCCGTCGAGTACATCCGTGCGCAGCGCGCGCGCACGCTGCTGATGCGGCAGATGGACGAGCTGATGTCGAAGTACGACGTCCTCCTCACCCCGACCAACAGTCAGAGTCTCGGCCTCACCAACCTGACCGGCCATCCGGCCGTCGCGATGAAGGCCGGGTTCGTGAACAACACGCCGGTCGAGATCATGGTGACGGGTCGGCTGTACGACGAGGCCACGATGCTGCGCGTCGCGCTCGCCTATGAGCGTGTCACCAAGTGGCACACGATGCACCCGACGCTCTGAGCGATCCATCCCGCGCGCCGGAACCGTGGCTATAATCACGCTTTGGCCTGTTCAAAGGAGCGCGACGTGGAATCCGGTACATACGCACTGTTCGATACGTCTGAAGGGTCGTTCACGATCCGTTTGTTCGAGAAAGAGGCGCCGAACACCGTGGCGAACTTCGTCGGGCTGGCCGAAGGAACGAAAGCCTGGAAGGACCCTTCGACCGGCAAGGCCGGCAGCGGACCGTACTACAATGGCATCGCCTTTCACCGCGTCATCGATGGATTCATGATCCAGGGCGGCGACCGCCTTGGCACCGGGACCGGCGGTCCGGGCTACAACTTCGCTGACGAGTTCCATCCGTCGCTGCGGCACACCCGCGCCGGCATCCTGTCGATGGCCAACGCCGGGCCAAACACCAACGGCAGCCAGTTCTTCATCACGCTCGGGCCGACGCCGCATCTCGACAACCGGCATTCCGTCTTCGGCGAGGTGATCGAAGGCATGGACATCGTCAAGCGGATCGGCTCGGTCCAGACCGCACGCGGGGATCGTCCGGTGAAGCCGGTCGTCATCAACCAGATCGCGATCAAGCGCACACCCTGATGGCCGACGACGGCGGGTCCGTCGATTCGCTGCTGCCGGCCGTGTACCAGGAGCTTCGCCGCCTCGCGGCGAGCTATCTGCGCCGCGAGAAACCCGGTCAGACACTTCAGCCGACGGCGCTCGTCAACGAGGCGTACCTTCGGCTGCTGAAAGATCGGCCGGATCGCTGGCAAAACCGCGCGCACTTCTGCGCCATCGCGGCGCACTCGATGCGCCAGATCCTGATCGAACGTGCCCGCGCGCGCCACGCACTGAAGCGGGGCGGCGTGCGGGCAAGAGTTACCCTCGATGAGGGGCTGGTTGCGGGGGGCGAGCGGTCGATAGACCTGGTTGCTCTCGACGAGGCCCTCGACCGGCTGGCGCAACTCGACCCGGAACAGGCACGGCTGATCGAGCTGCGTTTCTTCGGTGGCCTGACCATCGAGGAGACGGCCGACGCGATGAATATCTCGCCCGCCACCGTCAAGCGTCACTGGACGGTAGCCCGGGCGTGGCTCGCGCGCGAGCTCGGCGCCTCGTGACGCCCGAGCGGTGGAAGCAGGTCAACGCGCTCTTCCACGAAGCGCTCGATCGGACGCCGGCTGAGCGCGAGAGCCTCCTCGACGAACGGACGGCTGGCGACCTCGAGATGCGGCGTGAGGTCGAGTCGCTCCTCCGGGCCGACGCCTCCAGCCGCGGCTTCCTCGAGACACCCGCATGGGGCGTGGCGCCAGAGTTGATGTTCGAGGACGAGGAGGCGACCCTCACCGGCCGTACGCTCGGTCCTTACAACGTGCTCGAGGAAATCGGACGCGGCGGCATGGGGATCGTCTATGCGGCCGAAGACACGCGCCTCGGACGCAAGGTGGCCATCAAGGCGCTGCCGCCTGACTACTCCGCGGATCCGGTTCGGCGCGAACGCCTCCGTCGCGAAGCGCGTGCGGCAGCTTCGCTTACGCATCCGTCCATCGCCACGGTGTTCGCGCTCGAGGAACTCGAGGGCGGGCTCTACATCGTCTCCGAGCTGGTTCGTGGCCGTACGCTGCGGCACGAGCTCCACGATGGCGCCGTGCCGCCGGGGCTGCTGCGCACCACTCTCATCGAGATCGCGGATGCACTAGCGGCTGCGCATCAGCAGGGTATCGTCCACCGCGATCTGAAACCCGAAAACATCATCCGCTGCACTGATGGACGGGTGAAGGTTCTCGACTTCGGGCTGGCGCGCCCGATCGACGATGCGTTGCGCGCGACGACGACGCGGCTGACGCAGGCCGGGACGGCTGCGGGCACCCCGGGCTACATGGCTCCCGAACAACTGAGCGGCGGCACGGTGGACCCGCGAGCCGACGTCTTCGCGTTCGGCGTCCTCGCGGCGGAGATGGCGACCGGCGAACATCCGTTCGGATCGGACCCCGCCGAAATGGTCCGGCGCATGGCCCAGCTGATCGGCCCCGAATCGGTCATGCGCTCAGGTGCGTGGAGTGCGCCGGACATTCAGCCGATCGCACAGCGCTGCCTCCGGGCGTCGCCCGATGAACGGTTCGCCTCCGGCGCTGAGTTGGCGGCGGCGTTGCGGGCGGCGTCCGAGATCACACCGGTGATCGCGCCGTCGCCGCTGTGGTGGTGGCAGTTTCACCAGGTCGCGATCACGGTATCGGTCGCGGCGATGCCGGCGATTGCCTGGGCGCTGCGGCCGTGGATCGGTGCACCCAGCGGTTCGCGACTGTTTTTCGCGGCCCTGGTGCTGGCGACAATGTCGATCACCGTGAGGATGAACCTGGTGTTCACCGCGCGCGTGCATCCGGCCAATCTGCCGCGGCAGCGCGCGCTGATCTTTCCATGGGTTATTTCCGTGGACGCGGTACTCGCGCTGCTGATGATCGCCGCCGCACTCGCGCTCGAGAATCGCGATGCGGTCGCCGGGCTGGTGATGGCGCTGTCGACCGTGATCCTGCTGTCGCTCGCCTTCATCGAACCAGCAACCACGCGAGCCGCGGGCCTGTCCCGATAGGGCCGTCGAGCCGGCCCGGTATCAGCCCGCCGACGCTGCCTCCGGCGCATCGACCCGGCGTGCCGCCGCGGAACCGGCAGGCAGGGACAGGGTGAACGTGGCGCCATGACCTTCGCCGTCGCTGTGCGCCGTCACGGTGCCGCCGTGCAGCTCGGCGAGATGGCGAACGATCGCCAGGCCGAGACCGAGCCCCCCGAAGCTGCGCGTCGTCGTGCCGTCACCCTGGCGGAAGCGATCAAACACGTGCGGAAGAAAGTCCTGGTTGATGCCCTGGCCGGTGTCGGTAACGATCAACTCGGCCTGCCCTTTGGCGCGCCTGACGATGACGTCCACCTCTCCGCCCCGGGGCGTGAACTTGATCGCGTTCGACAGCAGGTTCCAGAGGACCTGCTGCAGGCGATCCGGATCGCCATGGATCCAGCCGTCCGGTACATCGATCGCCGACTTCAGCCTGATCTCTTTGGCGGCGGCCGCCGGTTTGACGGAATCGATAGCGGCGTTGACGATGCTTTCGAGGTCCACCGGGTGGACGCTGAGCCGCATGCGGCCGCTGACGATCCGCGAGATGTCGAGCAGGTCTTCGACCAGCTGCGTCTGCGTACCGATGTTCCGGTCGATGACGTCGAGGGCGTGCACCTTCTGCTCCTCGGTCAGCTTCGCGGCGCGCAGCAGTGACATCCAGCCGCGCATGGCGTTGAGCGGCGTCCGCAGTTCGTGCGACACGATCGCGAGGAACTCGTCCTTCAGCCGGTTCGCCTCGAGCGCCTCGGTGAAGGCTCGCGCGTTCGCCACCGCGATCGCCATCCGATAGCCAAGTTCCTCGACCGGCCGCGCATCGATTTCTTCGAAGGGCTCACCGGAGGTCGCACCGATCATCAGGCTTCCGACCGCGCGCCCGCCGGCGATGAGCGGCGCAATGATGTAGCCCGTCCCGCCGAGCGCGCGACTGACTTCCGCATGCCGGTCAGATTTGGTGCCGCGCTGGATCACATCCTCGGTGATGGTGTTGCAGACCTCGACCTGTCGCGAGGTGATGATCCGCCAAAGCGGGCTCCGGCGGTCGTCTCCAGGAGAGAAGCCGCGCATCTCCTCCATCAGCGCTTGTTTGTCGGGGTCACAGTGCGCCGCCGCGACTCGTTCGAGCCGGTCGCCGACAATGAGGTCGATAAGGCAGTAGCCGCGAAACCAGCTCGCCATCATCGTCGCGACGGTCGGCAGGGTCCTGCGCAGATCGAACGACGCCGCAAGCACCCGGCTGCTCTCGACGAGAAGGCGCTGGCTGTCTTCGAACCGTTTTTGATCGTGGATATCGGTGCAGGTGCCGAACCAGCGGGGCTTTTCGTCCTGGGGCGCCCGCAGCCGTGCGGCGCGCGCGAGATGCCAGCGATACATCCCGTCATGACGGCGCAGCCGGTAGGTGATCTCGTACGGTGTTTGCTGACGGACCGCTTCGCGCCAGATCGCCCACGTCCGCTCGGTGTCGTCGGGATGCAGCACCTGCGCCCACCCGGCGCCGACGACCTCGGACGACGGTAGGCCGGTGTATTCGGACCACTGCAGGTTCGCGTAATCGACCGACCCTGCGGCGTCGGCCGTCCATACGAGCTGAGGAAGGATCTCGGCAACCGCCGTAATCACGGGCACATTCTTTCAGTCGAGGAAGTGCAACACAAGCTGATCCGCAGAGTCGCCCTACGACGTCCGGGGGCTGTCGCTCAACAGATCCTGCAGCGTTTCGACCAGGTCCGCCGGGTCGAACGGCTTGGCGACGTGAAAATGGAAACCGGCGGCCACTGAACGCTCGCGATCCGCGGGCGCCGCGTAGGCGCTGAGGGCGACGGCGACTCGGGGGGCGGCCGGCCCGAGTGACGCGCGAAGTTCCTCCATGAGGCTGTAGCCGTCCCGCAGCGGCATTCCGATGTCGCTCACAATCGCGTCGGGTCGCTCCGACCGGCACAATGCCACGGCTTCGTCTGCAGAAGCAGCGGCGTGGACGCGCGCGCCGGCATTTTCCAGGACGGATTGCAGCAGCTCCCGCGTGTCCTGGTCATCATCGACGGCGACGATCGTGTAGGCGCTGAGAAGTGCGGGACGCCTCTCTTCGTGGCCCGTGCGGCTGACGTCTACGTCGTACCTGACGGGCAACCGTACCGTGAAGGTCGCGCCCCTGTCGGGCCCCGGGCTGGCGGCCGAGACATCACCGCCGTGCAGCTGGACCAGCTGCCGAACGATCGACAGACCGAGCCCGAGCCCCCCATGAGCACGGGTCGCCGTGGCGTCCGCCTGGCGGAAGCTGTCGAAGACGTTCGGAAGGAAATCCTCGGCGATGCCCATGCCCGTGTCGGAGACAACCATCTCGTCGATTTCACCGCGCCGGCGGAGAGCCAGGGTCACGGTGCCGCCTGATGGCGTGAACTTGACGGCGTTTGAGAGCAGGTTCCAGACCACTTGCTGCAAACGGTCAGGATCTCCTGCCGTTGGCAGTGCCGGCGCCGCGAAGGCACGTTCGATCTGCACCGCCCTCGCCTCCGCGGCCGGACGGATCGAATCGATGGCCGCCATCGACACCGAGACAAGATCCAGGGGTCGAACGTCCAGCCGAAGCTTGCCGGTGGTGATCCGGGACACTTCGAGAAGGTCCTCGACCAGGCGGGCCTGGGCGAGCGCATTGCGCTCCACTTTCTCGAGCGCGCGGTCCACGGAACCGGCGGGCAGCGCGTTGCCGCGCAGCAGCTTCGTCCACCCGAGGATGGCATTCAGCGGCGTGCGCAGCTCGTGCGACAGCGTCGCGAGGAACTCGTCCTTGAGGCGATTCGCCCGCCGCAGTTCCTCATTGGCCCGCGACAGTTCCGCTTCGCGCGACTGGATGCGCTCGAGCATGCGGTTGAAGGAATCGACCAGCAGCCCGAGTTCGTCATCGGTCGTGCGCGTGGCGCGGAGGGAATAGTCTCCGCGTGCCGAGACCTCTGTCGCGGTCCGCGACAGCGCGCTGACAGGGTCCGAGATGAAGCGGTGCAGGCGCGCCGACATCAGCGTGGCGACGCCGAGTCCGAACAGCACGACGATCCCGATCACGATTGTCTGTTCGTTGATCCGCCGTTCGACCGACGCGAGGCTGCTTCGTACCGTCAGCGTGCCCCATCGGCCGGCCTCGTCCGACCGACTCACGGTCGAGATGATCAGGTCCGGTCCGGGGAAGGTGCCGTCCGGCGGCATCTGCGCGGGACAGGCGCCCTCGCCACGGGCGGGGTACTCCGCCACGAGGACAGCCTGTTCGTCCCAGAGACAGGCCGTCTTGACGCTCGCCACACTCTTGAGGGTATTGACCGTGAGCTGTGCTTCGTCGTCCACGTTGAACTTGATGGGCGAGTTGGCAGAATCGAGGACGAGGTACGCCTGAGCCTCCAGGTCGGCCGCGGCGTCCTCCTTCAAATTGGCGTAATTCGTATACAGGTGACCGCTACTCACCAGTATGAGCACTACAATGCTGGTCGTCATCAGCATCGTGATCAGCTTGCTGCGTATCGGCAGGCCGCGAAACCAGCCACTCATCGGATGGGTTTTACGGTGCGTGCAACTCTGAGCAGGTTGGCACTGAACTTCAGGTTGGCGCGATGCGCACTCTGCAGACTCACGTCGAAGCGGACACGGTTCTCCACGAGGAGGAACTGGATGGTGCCGCCCTGATCGAGGAATTCCGGCGAATCCCCGACACTCAGGACCGGCAGATCGCGAACCGCGGCGAGGAGTGCGGAGGCGCGGTGACGCTCGGACCGGCCGACGAACAGGATCTGGCAGCCGGCCGCATCCTGAGGCGTTTGCGGCTGCGTCATGACCAGCGGCCGCCCCTGGACGACCTCACCCTCGACGGTGCGCTTGATCGCCTGTTCCATCGTCGCGTCCGCAATCACACAAATGCGAAACTGCGCAGAGCCCGGCGTCGGGAGACCCGGCCATTCGATGAAACGGGTGAAGTTGTAGAGAAACGTCGCCTTGATGTCCGCCTCGATGGTCTCCTGCGCCGTGACCACGCCGGGCGCGAGTGCGCCGGCGATCGCAGCGAGGAGGGCGGCGCGCAGCAGCCTCTTCAGAACGTCCATGCGGACCGAAGGAAGGCCGAGCGCGGGAACCACGTGGGTGTCGCGGGTGAAAACAGTTCGGCGTGGCGCTTGTGGAGCAGATTCTGACCGACGAGCGACAGCTCCCAGCCCGGTCGGGGACCCCATCCGAGCCGCAGATCGAGCTCCGCGTATGATTTCACGGCCGGAGAGGGACGGCGCCCGACAAATCGCAAGATCGCATCCAGTGCAAAGTTGCGGGGTAGATCGAGGTACGAGCGGGCCGACACCATGTGGCCCGGGTCGTTGGCTTCGGAGGTGCGCCCTGTTCGGTGAGTGCTTCCCGTGTCGACCGTGAACGATTCACGCAGCCACGCGTAGCTGGCGTGCACGCGCCAGGGCGTTGCGGGCTGGACGGTCGTCGCCAGCTCGATCCCATGCGTGCGCGCATTGAGGCGATTCTCGAGCACGACCACCGGTGCAGGCTCGAAACGCAGCTCCTGGCTGCGCAGCCGGTCGTAGTCGTTGACGAACGCGGCCACATCAACCGAAACCCGCGGATGCGGAACGACCCGGTAACCGCCCTCATACGCGATGACTGCTTCCGGGTCGAAATCCTCAGAGCCGCGCAGGAAGACCGTGCCAGTGGCCGGCACCAGCTGGCGCAGGTCCTCATCAACGCGCGTCGGGAGTCGGACGGCCCTCGACACCGCCGCCCAGGCCATTTGCTTTTGACTCGGGTGGATGCGCAGGCGCAGGTTGGGCTGAAATTCGACGCCGGTGTAGTTGTTCGAGCCGAACTTGGCTCCCACGGTGGCATAGGCGCGCTCCCGCACAAGGGTGATCTCGTCCTGCGCAAAAGCTGTCGCGGTCCATCCGGTCCGAACCTGCGGGTCGAAGCGGAACCCGGCGGTCCCGAGGTCATCGAACCTGGACATCCGGGCCGTCCCGCCGATGACCAGGAGGTGACGTCCACGATTCAGTTGTTGCTGGACGTCGATCTCACCGGTGTTCTTGGTGCCTTCGAACTGCAGCGGCACCTTGCGATAGGAGTAGTCGTAGAAGGCCAGGACGCTGAGCGCTTCGCCGCTACCGGTCCGGCGTGTCCATCTGCCAAGCAGGTGGCCGCCCGCGACATCGGCGTCGTCACGATCGGCAAAGCCATTAGTGCCTCGATACAGCGCACCAGTCACGAACCAGCGGTTGGCTGCCGCCTGGTTTGAATCGTACTGAAAGCCGGCCTGGCCGAATTGCGTCTCGTCCTGCGTACTGTCGCCCGATGGCGTGACCTGCGCCTCGCGCATCCGGTACTTCCCGTAGATGCGGTAATGACCCGAACCGAGGTAGTCACCATAGCGCGCGGAAACAACGGCGCGCTCGTTGAAGCCGCCGACGACAGACACGAGAGTGCCCTGGGTCTGCGCGCTCGGCTTGCTGATGACGTTGATGACGCCGTTGACGGCATTGGCGCCCCAGATCGTGCCGCCGGGGCCGCGGATGACCTCGATCCGATCGATGTCGGGGAGGAACGCATCCTGTGCATCCCAGAAGGTGCCACCGAAGAGACCGGAGTAGGTCGAGCGGCCATCGACGAGGACGAGCAGCTTGTTCGCGGTGCTGATGTTGAATCCCCTGGTGCTGATGCCCCAGGTCCTGCCGTTGACGCGCCCGACGTCCACGGCGTCGCCAAGCCGCATGACTTCGGCAAGGATGACGGAACTGGATCGGCGGATGTCCTCCGCCCGGATGACCGAAACGGCCGCCGCTACGCGCGAGATCGGTTCAGGCCGACGCGACACAGAGGTGACATCGAGCTGTGTCAGCTCCTCGATGGAGAGCTTCTTCAGGTCCTGTGGCTGGGTCCGGTCGTCCTCCGACCGGGTCCCTGAGGCCGCAGCTGATGGCAAGAGCACTAGAAGGATGGCCGCAGCCGGTATGAATCTCATCGTTGGACGAAAGGCACTGTCAGTATATGGTCGCGCCAGCCCTTTCGTCCGTTCACCATGTCTTAGCCGGAAGATTCGTTCCGGCCCTTACCCTGGTCCTCGCGCTCGAGTCCGGCAATCCCCTGCTGCGTGTCGCTCCGTGGCTCGGCACCGCCCGGAATCAGCCGCGAATCCACAACCGGATCCTTCTCCTGCTCTTGCGCGTGTTCCGCTGTCTCGGGGGCCTGCGTCGATGAGTATTCGCTCGTATCGCGGTCCATGTTCACCTCGGTGTAGGAGATCGCAACACCCGTGCCTATCGCAGGCGGTCGGCCAGCCGACGCTATCGCAGCCGGTCGGCCAGCCGACGCTATCGCAGCCGGTCGGCCAGTAGTGCGACGCTGAGAGCGTAGCTGTGGGCGCAGTTGTAGCCCAGCAGCGCTTCGTAGTTGTCGTAAAGCAGGAAGGTGCGCGTGCCGGCGACCACCATCGAGGCCGGCATCTCTGACTTCGGCAACGCAGCGTCTGCCGTGGTGCGCAGTCCCATTTTTTTCCACTCGGCGAGCGGCCGCGGCTCGGTCATCAGTTTCTGGGCGCGGCAGCCGGCCTCGCGACGGGGAATCGCCAGGGTCGCTTCTTTGAGCAGCGATGCAATCCGCACCTCGCGGCCCCACGCTTCTCCGGCCTTCCAGCCATGCTTCTGCAGGTAGAAGGCGATCGAGGCGAACACGTCAGGCCGCGACTTCCAGATGTCCTTGCTGCCGTCGCCGTCGAAATCCTGCGCGTATTCAAGGTAGCTGGAGGGCAGGAATTGCGGCTGGCCGAGCGCGCCCGCCCACGATCCCTTCAGCTGCTCGAGCGGGATGTCGCCGCGATTGACGATCTGCAGCGCGTTGAACAATTCGTCGCGAAACATCGCGCCGCGGCGCGGATCGTAGGCGAGCGTGACGAGCGCCGGAATCGTCGGGCGTACGCCAGCGAATCGGCCGAAGTTCGACTCGAGGCCCCAGATCGACACCACGATCCTCGACGACACCCCGTAGGTGGTTTCCACCTTGCGCAGCAGGTCGCGATGCTTCGTGTACATCTGCTGCGCGATCCTGATCGTCTGCGGCGTGAGGCGTCGCTTCAGGTAGGCCTCGAGGTCCAGCGCGAACTCCGCCTGCGTGCGGTCACGCTCGAGAATCTGTTCGACCGGCTGGATCCCGGTGAAGGCACGTTCGACGAGCTCGGCCGCGATGCCGCGCTCAATCGCTTCCGCCTTGAGCGCCGTCAGCCACTCGTCAAAGGGCGGGGGCGTGACGACGGGCGCGACCGGCGGCGGCGACTGCGCTCGCACACCCGGGCCCGACACCACGAGCACAAGCAGAAGGAGTACCCGGGAGAACCGCATGGATGATTCTAACGTGCGTGCGAGCCTGCCGCGCCGGAGCGCGCCGTGCGAAGGCGGGTGCTGCTACTCCCCTCGAAGCAAGATCAGCGGATGTGCGATGTGCGATGTGCGATGTGCGGTTCGACGTGCGGCGTTCGACGTGCCGTGCTACGTGCTACGTGCTACCCGCTATTTGCGATTCGCGGGGCTGAGCGGATCACCGGTCTTGTGGTCAGTGATCTGGAAGCGCAGGAACTCGTGGACGGCGGCGATGGCTTCCAGGCTCGCCCCCGTGATCCTGACAAGCGCGCCCCGGTCGATCTCCTCGAACGTGTAGCTCAGCGCGGCGGCGTGGTTCCTCATCGCATCGACCCCGGGGACAGCCCTGGTGTCATGGACCAGACCCGGCAGCGCGAAGTCTCCATTGGCGAAGACCATGGCGATGTGGCGGAGGTGATCCCTGATCTGGGTGACCGACGCGGTGTCTTTCGCGTTCTTGGCCGTCACTTCGATGCGGCCGCCGTCTTTCGTCAGGATGAAATGATGGGCGGTCGCCTTCTGATCAAAGCCCATGAACGTCGCGCCGCGCGCGTCGAGCGCGGCGTGATGCTGATCGTGCTGGTCCGCGGCGGGCGACGCGACCAGCAATCCGGCCCACAGCAGGAGCACCATTACCTTCATGCTCTACTCCGCGAAACCTGCGGTGATCCTGGACGTGCGCGGACCCAGATCGCAATCAGTGCCGACGCCACGATACCGGTGATGACCGTGCCGACAAATCCTGCGAAGGCGTTCCCCAGTGGTGTCTGCATCGTGGACACCGCATCAATCGAGGCCGCGATCTCCGCTTCGGTCTTGCCGGCTTTCGTCATGATGTCGCGCGACATCGCATTGATCTCGTCGAAGTACTCGGGAAACGCCACGGTGGTGAACACGAGCGACAAGCAGACGATCACCGCCCCGCCGATGAGCGACATCAAGGTGCCGGCAACCACCTGGCCGCTGTAGGTGCGCCCCATCCGAGCGGTCCGGCTGAGCCCCCAGAGCAGGACCGCCACCTCGATCAGAGTCACGACCGGAATGAAAATCTGGTAGTGGGCGGGTGCCTTGTACCACCCCGTAAACCCCATCACGAACGTCCACACGCCACACAGCGCGCCGATCAACAGGCCGGCCATTACCGTCGGACTCACACGACCTCCTCAGGAAGGGCCGAATCTAGCACGTCCGCAGCACGTGCGCGTGGCACGTAGCACATTGCACATCGCACCGCACGTCGCAGGTAGCCACTCGCACTGCACGTCGCACGTAGCGCGTCGCACGTTTTAGAACTTGAACCCCGCGGTGATGCCGAAGGTACGGGGACGGCCCGACTCGCCGAGGAATCCAGACTGTGACGGGAACGCGAAGGCCACCGGGATGTAGTTGGTGTCGAACGCGTTACGGATCCAGCCTTCGACGAAGAAGTAGCGACTCTCAACCCCGCCCCGGAAGTTCGCCAGTGAATACGCCTCCTGCTCCGCCAGGTTCGCATCGTCATACTTGAAGGCCCCGTAGAACACGACTTCGCCGTGGCCGTAGACGTCCAGCGCCGAATTCAAGCCGCGCGCCAGGTGCGCAGCGAGCGTCGCGGTGTAGTCCGGCGTATTCGGGATCACGTTGTCGGACACATCGATGCCATTGGACGACGCGCCGTCGCCGAAGCGGGCGTGGCTGTAGCCGAACGAGCCGAAGAGATCGAGGCCCGGGAGGGCACGGGCGTTCATCTCCAGCTCAAAGCCTCGGCTGCTCGCGCTGCCGACGTTGGCGATGTAGAACTGTCCGGGCGAGAGCTGGTTGGGCAGATTGAGCTGCAGATCCTGCCAGTCGATCACGAACAACGCCGCACCAAAACGAACGCGTCCGTTCATCGCGGTGCTCTTCACTCCGGCCTCACCGTGCCACGCAAACTCCTCGCCGAAGGCTTCGTTATCCGAGGGCGAAGCGGGGTTGAACCCGCCGGCCTTGAAGCCGCGTCCGGCCGACGCGTAAAGCGTGCTGTCGGGACGCAGGCGGAAGGCCGCGGAGAACTGCGGCGACACGTTAGTGAATGTCTCCTCGGCATCGACGCGCGCGTCGGGCGCGATCTGTGGCGAGAACGACGTCAGGAGCAATGCCTCGCGCTTCTCCCTGTCGAAACGGACGCCCGCCGTGAGATCGAGACGCTCGTTGATCGTGAAGGTGCCCTGGCCGTAGAGGCTCAGACCGAAGTCGTCCAGTTCCGCGTCCGGCGTAATCTGCTGCACGGAGAAGTTGATGCGTGGATCAAGCAGGAATGGCGCGTAGGTGTTGATCGCGAGCTGTTCGTATCCCTGGGTAAACATGAAC
>JACDDJ010000300.1 GCA_013817065.1 Acidobacteriota bacterium | reverse complement strand
TTTCAGACCGAAGAGGTACACCCCTCACCGATAGAGGCGCGCAAGCAGCAGCAGTTTGACGCCGTGAAGCGCTGGTTCGAAGACGACTGGATGCGCATCGATCCCAAGCTGCGGACGTCCATCGTCGAAGGCATCAGTGTGTTCCTCTCGCTGTTCGACGACAACCCGAGCGTGAAGCACACCTTCTGCCCGCCCAAGACCGTCTACGATGCGGACGCGAATGCTGACGCACGCGACGGAATTGCGCTGCCGCCGATGGCCCAGCTGATCGAGCAGGGGAAGGTAATTGCGCTCAATTTCCCTATCGCCATGAACCCGGGACTGGCCCGGGCCATCGGCACAATGTTGAAACAGGACTTCCAGCGCGCCGTGCTCAACCGCATTCCCCAGATGAGTGCTGACCCGCACACACCGGGGCGGGCGGTGCTGTTCCTGTGTGACGAATACCAGGCGTTCGCGACGACCGGTGAGAATGAGCCCTCAGGCGATGAAAAATTCTTCTCGCTCGCACGCCAAGCCCGCTGCATTCCCATCGTCGCCACGCAGAGCATCAGTTCGCTTCGGTCGGCGCTGACGGGCGAGTCCTGGCGGACCCTGTTGCAAGGCTTTCGCACCAAGATCTTTCTGTCACTCTCGGATGACTTCAGCGCGCGTATGGCTGCGGATCTCTGCGGGAAGGCCGAACGGCTCAAGGCCGGCTATACGTTGGCCGAAACCGGCCAAGATGCGCATGTGAGTCTGCTGACCGGGCGTCCGACCGCCCATCGGTCCACCGTCAGCGCCACGAAGACGTACACGCTTGTCCTCGACTACGTCTTCCAGCCGAAGATCTTTGCAGAGCTTCAGAACGCGCAAGCGATCGTGCTTCCCTACGACGGGCTAAACCCTCAACCGCCGACCTACTGCTATCTCAAACCGTACTACCTTGATGTGCAGACCAGTTACTTCGATCACCACGCCGCTGGAGACCTCTAATGAGTTTTGACGTCATTCTTCCATTCCTCCGGCCGATCGCGCATCTGATCCAAGACCCTGACGTGGCGGAGGTCATGGTGAACGCCTCGCGTCGTGTCTTCATCGAGCGTCAGGGCCGACTCGAGGAGGTGCCTGGCATCGTGCTCGACGAGCGCAACCTCAAAGTCGCCGTGAAGAACATCGCGCGTGCGCTCGGCGAGGATGTCTCCGAAGAGCGTCCGATCCTCGACTCGCGCCTGCCGGATGGTTCGCGCGTGGCCGCCGTGTTTCCACCGTGCAGCGTCGGCGGGACGACGCTGACCATTCGCAAGTTCCAGACGCACTTCTTCACGGGGGAGGAACTGGTGCGGATCGGGACGTTGACGCAGGAACTGCTCCTTCAGTTGCGCGCGATCATCGGCGGCCGTCAGAACATCTTGATCAGTGGCGGGACCAGCACCGGCAAGACCACGCTCCTCAATGCACTCAGCGCCTTCATCCCTGACACCGAACGTATCGTGATCATCGAGGACACCGCCGAACTCCAGATCGACAAACCGAATCTCGTCCGCTTCGAGGCGCGCCGCGCGCAGGCCGATCTCCCAGCCGTGTCAATCCGGGATCTTCTCAAAGCCACCCTCCGGCACCGCCCGGATCGCGTGGTGCTCGGTGAGGTGCGGGGTGGGGAGGCCTTTGATCTGGTTCAGGCGCTGAACACGGGCCACGGCGGCACGTTGTCGACCATACACGCAAACTCGGCCCAGCAGGCGCTCGCGCGGCTGGCGTCCTGCGTCGTTCAAAGTGGCATCGAGCTGCCATACGCAGCCGTTCGTCAGCAGATCGGCGACTCGATTCATTTCGTGCTCCACCTCGAGCGATTACACGGCCGTCGGGTGGTGAAGGAGTTCGTGCGAATCGAGCGTTATGACGCGCACCTCGACAAGTACGTGATGGACTTGGTACAAAAATGAGGCTATCCACAGTGAGGTTGCGTTAGTGACCACCACTGCATCCGCGCTTTTCAGTCCGCGTCAAGAGCAGGTTGACCAGGCACAACGCGATACTCCGAGTTCCATTCGGCGACTCGCTGCGAGTTGTGAGCGCCACCGCCACCCAGCATGATGGCACGGTGCTCGGCGGCATCAAGGGTGCCCTCGGTGCACTCGGCGGCTGCGCCGCCCTTGACACCGCCTACGCGCCGTGGCGATTTGCATTTGTCGATGGCGCTTCAGGCCTCTGGATGCCTTCCCGAAGAGAACAGTCTCCACACACGGGACCTGCTGATTACGAACTGTCGCAACGGGACGGTAGTGTCGCAGTTCGGTTGAGTGAGAGGTGCGCAGATTGCGCTCTCTACTTCGGCGCCCCGAATGCTGTCGCAACGCACCGATCACGCGTCGATAGGATTCGTCGCGCAGTGCTCTTGTCGTCCGGCGATAGCTGGTCAGAATAGGCCTGATTCACGACGCCTGTTGTGACCTCGATATACCTAAGAAAATTAACGTCCAGCGGAAGATCGCCTGCAATGCAGTGACAGAACGTTAGGTTTCCAATCGCGCTCATACACTCGGCGCGGCGAGCGTCCACACGCGCTCTGACGCTTTCCGCGAACGCCTTCTCCGCGATTTTGGACGCGACGGCGCCGGTCTGTTGTGCGGCCGGCGCAGCAGCTGATGAGGCGACCACGGCAAGGGAGACAACAAGGACGATCGAGTGAAGGCAGCGCATTTGTTCCTCCGTTCCCAGCATCCTACACAAAATTCCAGCCGCCCATATCCGTGCTCTCGCGTTCATGAACGACGTGCGGGACAGGATCAGCACGCGCATTCAGCTCCCAGTGACGGTCACAGGCCGTACCTGGTGGCCGTCGAGGAAGCATTTGGAGGCGATGTAGATTACGCCGTCCTGCAGAAGATCTACGGCGCTGACCCCGGGAACGAGACGCGCTACAGCCCTGCCGTGTGCCTCGGAACGAAGGTTGAAGAGATCAGCGGCTCACCCAATAAGAAGCACATTTCCACCATCCGACTGCACTCGGCAGCGTGATCGGATATGTTCAACAGATGCCTATCGTGTTGTCCTCTGCGGACCTGAACTTCCGCGCCCGCGCATTCGCGACGGCGCTTGTGCCGGTGTTCCTATGCTTCGCTGGGTGTGGCTCTCCGAACAACAACAGTGGGACCTCGCAACAGGCTGCCGTCGCGCAGCGTGCAGAAGCACAGACAGAGCGCGATAATTTGCAGTTAGCACACCGCGCCTTTGTGGGTGAGCCGCCAGTGGGTGAGATCAAGCGCCAGATGGACCGCAATTTCGCCCTTTACGGAGGGCTGCCCGCGACGAATGAGATTTACGGACGCGCCGGGAGCGCGTTGGTGGCCCTTCGCAAGCAGACTGGCGTGCCGGAGATGAGGATCTTGGATCACATGGCGAGGTCACACGTTCCGGGCGTGAAACTCACATTCCCCGATGCCGCGGGCCTGTCAGCGTCGTTTTTGCAGGCCGGGGACAAGTAGGCCGACTGAAATCCGCGAACGCAGTTTCCGCGGATGGGCTTCTTCCGGTGCCCAGAACGTGCTGCCAATGCAGTGCACGGCGACTCTCGCAAAGCGCGGGCGAATTGTAGAGATCGCACCGTTTCCATTCCCGTCTCCGCCGCGCCGTTGGAACGGCTGGGTCTGCGCGTATACCCAGCCGATATAGAAAAACGTTATCGACGGACTATGGCCGGAATGCGCACGTCCGCATACAATCTGACCTCCCCCCGAACACGAGTCTCGATCCGCAGCCGGACACCCTTGCTGCGCTTGTAACGCCTCGTGCACATCGTTCCGAGGTCTGAATGCGCCGGTTGCTCTCCGTCGTCGCGCTGTTGCTCGCCATCACTGCGCCCGCTGCTACTCAAAGCAACGGGAAGTTGCAGATCCATTTCATGGATGTTGGGCAGGGGGATGGGGCGGTCCTCATCTCGCCGCAAGGCGAGGTCGTCCTCTTCGATAATGGCGTGCTGAACCAATGCGGTGTGCCCCTGGCATACCTCCAGTCCCTCGGAATCAGCAAGATCGACTACCACGTCGCCTCCCACTACCACTCCGATCACATCGGCTGCACCGGCACGATGCTGGGGATGTTCCCGCTACAGAAGTTCGCCTTTGACAGGGGCGGCAGCTATGCCACACAGACATACACCAGCTATGTGAACGCGGTCGGCGCAAAGCGTGTGATGGCGCAAAAGGGGCAAGTGCTGACTCTCGATGCGAGCAGCAGTGCGCCCGTGACGATCACCTTTGCGGCCCTCAACGGCAACGGGGCGGCCACTACCGACGAGAATGATCTCTCTCTTGTCTCGGTCGTTCGTTTCGGTGCCTTCGATGCCGTCATTGGTGGGGACCTCAGTGGCTCTGGGAGCGGCACCATCGATCCAGATCCGGGCACGCCGTGTAGCTACTCGGTGTCACCGACCAGCTATTCACCCGGGTCGGGCGGGGGCAGCACCACTGTGAGCGTCACGACGGCAGCAAACTGCGCGTGGTCCACATCGACAAACGCCGCCTGGCTCTCCATAAGCGGGGGACGGGTCGGGAGCGGCACCGCCACGTTGATGGCGGCGAGCAACGGTTCCACCGCACGTAGCGGCAGCGTGACGGTCGCAGGTAAGGCGGTCTCGGTCAACCAAGCGGGATCGGTAGTGACGCCCCCGCCTCCTCCCTCAGACGCCTGCCCAGCGTCACCAACTCCGCCGAGCGGCGCGACGGCTCGGTGCAACAACGGGCAATGGTCGTCCTCGCAAAACCGCTCTGGCACATGTTCCAGTAACGGGGGCGTCGCATGTTGGGTGTGCCCTGGCATCCTGTGCAGCAGCAACTTCAGCTACGAGGGGGTGCAGGCCAGTGAGGTACCGACACATGTGTCGGCAGAGACATACGCCGACATCGAATCGTCAGTGGCGCAGCTGGTGGGGAAGGTGGAAGTTTACAAGGTCCATCATCATGGGAGCCGCTACAGCTCCAACTCGGCCTGGATGAGCACCACCACGCCGAAGGCGAGCGTGCTCTCAGTGGGAGCCTCGAACTCTTATGGCCATCCGACGATCGAAGCGCTAAGCCGGCTGCGCAACGCGAACACCCGCACCTACTGGACTTCGATGGGGAATGGCGCGTCTCCCGCAGCGGGCTGGGACTTTATCGGCAACAACATCGTTGTGGAAGTGGCAGCAGGCGCAACGCGGTTTACCGTGCGATACGGCGGGACCACCGACACGTATTCGACTTGGGGATCAGCCGACCCTCTGCCGCCCGCGCCGCCCTTTGGTGTGTTCGACACCCCGAGCAACGGCCAGGTCGTTGCTGGGGAAGTAGCCGTGACGGGTTGGGCCTTGGACAACTCCAGCGTGGCAGGTGTCACGATCTACCGCAGTCCAATGGCGGGAGAGCCGACACAGCCGAACGGCCTTGTCTACATCGGCCCAGCGACATTCGTGCCGGGCGCGAGGCCTGACATTGCAGGCGCATACCCGACTTACCCTCAGAATCAGGCGGCAGGATGGGGCTATATGCTGTTGTCGAACTTCCTGCCAAACGGCGGGAACGGCACGTTCACACTGCACGCAATCGCGACCGACGACGCGGGTATCGCGGTCCCTCTCGGACAGAAAACCATCATCGCCAACAACGGCTCCAGCCTCCTGCCGTTCGGCACCATCGACACCCCCACGCAGGGCGAGACGGTCTCTGGTGTGATCCGTAATTGGGGCTGGGCACTCACGCCTTCCCCGGGGATGATCCCGTTCGACGGATCGACCATCGGCGTGTATATCGACAACGTGTTCGTGGGTCGGCCGTTTTACGGACTGAACAGAGCAGACATCGCGGCCGTCTTTCCCGGCTACGCGAACACGAACGCGGCAGTTGGATACGTCGACTTCGACACGCGAACGCTTGCCAATGGTGTCCACACGATCTCCTGGGTCGTCTACGACAATCGGGGCGGGGGACAGGGCATAGGCAGTCGGTATTTCACTATCAATAATCACTCTTGTCCAAATTAGCCGGCGCGATCGCGGTCGCGCATGAACGCGAAAGGGGTTGAGCACCCGCGTATGATGATGGCGCAGTTTCCACACTTCACCATCTCAGACCGAGGCCCAACCCCTATGACGAGATTCTGCAGCATCTTCAGTCAGTTGCTCCAGCTTT
>JACDDJ010000299.1 GCA_013817065.1 Acidobacteriota bacterium | reverse complement strand
CGCTCGTCTTCATGACGGTCGCGGGCGAAGAGCAGGGTCTCGTCGGATCGACCGCGCACGCGCGGCGGATGAAGGAGCAGAAGGTTCCCGTCCAGGCCCTCTTCAACAACGACATCGTCGGCAACAGCACGGGTGGGAACGGGATCGTGGACGGATCGTCTGTCAAGGTCTACTCCGAGGGCCCTGAGGATTCACTGTCCCGCTCGCTCGCCAACTTCGCCAAGCGAATCGCGGAGCGGTACGTGCCGTCACACGAGCTTCGCTTGATGGCACGCCGTGACCGGTTTGGTCGCGGCGGTGATCACTGCGGTTTCAATGCTGAAGGTTTCGCGGCAATCGGCTTCCGCGAGTCGAAGGAAAACTACTCGAAGCAGCACAACGCGAACGACACGATCGATGGGGTTTCGTTCCCGTATCTCGCGCAGAATGCGCGTGCGAACGCCGCCGGGATGGCCGTGCTCGCCCTCGCGCCGCCGCCGCCGCAAGTCAGGCCGAACATGCTGACGCGCCGGCCCTCGGGCTACGACGCGAACCTGCGCTGGACGGCATCGCCGAACGCGGTCGGCTACCGGGTCTTCTGGCGCAACGCCTGGGCACCCGATTGGGAGCACGAGATGTATGTGGGGAACGTGACCGAGTTCGTGATGCCGAACAAGAACATCGACGACCACGTGTTCGGTGTTGCGGCGGTCGGTCCGGGCGGGCACGAGAGCACCATCAGCGCCTACGTCATGGCACCGCGCAATGACTGAGAACAAACGGGCGATCGAGCGGACGGCGGTCACCAGCGAGATCGTCGGGAACGTCACGGTGTTTCAGCCGATGACGATTCTGAACCTGAGTGAGGCCGGCATCCAGATCGAGACGCCGTACAAGCTTCAGAACGATTCCCTTCACGATTTTCGGCTGTCGCTCGGCGAGCGTTCGGTGGTCGTCAAAGGCCGCATTGTGTACTGCCAGGTGGGCGAGCTGAGCGAAGAACGGGTGATCTACCGGTCGGGGGTCGAGTTCGTTGCCGTGCCGGCGCACGCACTCACGGCGGTGCGCGAGTTCGTGGCGGTGCACAACGGTCCGCCGACCTCCGTCCTCGACGGGGAGATCGCCTGAGGCCGCTATAATCGCAGGATGGCAACCAGCACTTCCGTCACCACCTACGGCAACTACGTCGATGGCCAGTGGAAGCCGTCCGCTTCCGGAAAGACCTTCGAGAACCGGAATCCGGCCAACACCGACGATCTGATCGGTATCTTCCAGAGTTCGAACCGCAAGGACGTCGAGGAGGCTCTCGATGCCGCGAAGCGCGCCTACGAGACGTGGCGCCTGGTGCCTGCGCCGATCCGCGCTGAGATGCTCTACCGCGTTGCCCAGATGATCGCCGAGCGGAAGGAGCCGTTCTCGCGCGACATGACGCGCGAGATGGGGAAGGTCCTCAACGAGACGCGCGGCGACGTTCAGGAGGCCATCGACATGACCTTCTACATGGCCGGTGAAGGGCGACGGATGTTCGGCCAGACCGTGCCCTCGGAACTTCGCAACAAGTTCGCGATGTCGGTCCGCCAGCCGCTGGGTGTCTGCTCGATCATCACGCCGTGGAACTTCCCGATGGCGATCCCGTCGTGGAAGATCATCCCCGCGCTCGTCTGCGGAAACACCGTCGTGTTCAAGCCCGCATCGCAGACGCCACTGTCGGCGCTGAACTTCGTCAAGGTGCTCGAAGAGGCCGGCATCCCGAAGGGCGTCGTCAACATGGTCACGGGTGACGGTGACGAAGTCGGCACACCTCTGAGCAGCAGCGAAACTGTCCGCGTCGTGTCGTTCACCGGCTCCACCAAGGTCGGCCGCATCGTCAACCAGGCGGCGGCGCCGACCTTCAAGAAGGTCCATCTCGAGATGGGCGGCAAGAACGTGATCATGATCATGGACGATGCCGACCTGGAGCTCGCCGTGGACGGCTGCCTCTGGGGCGGCTTCGGGACGACCGGCCAACGCTGCACGGCCGCCAGCCGCGTCGTGGTGCACGAGAAGGTGCACGATAAGTTTGTCGAGGCGTTCGTCGCGCGTGCCAAGACGCTGGTCGTGGGTGACGGTCTCGATGACAACTCGCAGGTCGGACCGTCGATCAGCCAGGCGCAGCTCGACACCGTGCTGAAGTACGTCGAGATCGGGAAGAAGGAAGGGGCGACCGTGGCCTGCGGCGGGAATCGGCTGAACGACGGGCCTCACGCCACGGGATTCTTTCACGAGCCGACCGTCTTTACGAACGTGGATCCGACGATGCGCATTGCGCAGGAGGAGATCTTCGGTCCGGTCGTTTCAGTGATGAAGTGCCGCTCGCTCGAGGAAGCGATCGCCATTGGCAATGGCGTCGAGTACGGCCTGTCGGCCGCGATCTACACGCAGGACATCAACCGTGCCTTCGTCGCGATGCGGGATCTCTACACCGGCATTTTCTACATCAACGCCCCGACCATCGGCGCGGAGGTGCACCTCCCGTTTGGCGGAACGAAGAACACCGGCAACGGCCACCGCGAGGCCGGAGTCGCGGCCCTCGAGGTGTTCTCGGAATGGAAGTCGTGCTACATCGACTTCAGCGGCAAGCTCCAGCGCGCCCAGATCGATGTGGAACAAATCTAAAACGTGCGGCGTGCACGTAGCACGTAGCACCTCGTCACGTGCTATATTCTGCCTTCCCTGCCGACCTTGCGATTTCCAGTCATCGGGCTCGCCTATTTAGCGTTGTACGCCCTCGGGGCGTCGCTGCGCGCGAGCAGCCGCTGGCGCGCTCGGTGTTCGGAAATGTCGGGCTGCTGATCCCCCCGCTCGCGGTATGCGGCATCGTCCTGAAGCGGCAGTGGGACTGGCAGGGATGCCACCGGCTGTTCTGGGACGCGATTGCGGTCGGCGCGGGGCTCTGGGTGGTGGGCCACCTGGGCTGGGCCTTCGAGGAGATCGTTCTCGGCAACGGCGGCTGGCTGCGGTGGCACACGCTGTTCAGCCTGTGCGGCGGGATTTTGCCGTTGATCGCATTGCTCGCGCGACCGCACCTTGGCATCCGCAGCCAGGCCGTGACTGGGGTCGGGCTTGTACTCGCGAGCTACGGGATCCTGGCGGTATTTCTCTACAGCTACTTTGTGCTGGTGCCGAGCCTGGTGCTGCCGCCAAGCGAAGCCGAGTTTGCACTGTTCGCGCTGGTGCAGATCAATCGCGGCGCGCTTGCCACCGGCCTCATCGCGGTCGCGTGGCGGGCTCGGCGCAGCCGATGGGCAAGAACCTACGCGTACCTCGCCGTTGGAGTGACCTCAGGGTTCTTCTTCAGCCTGATCACCAGCCGTGCCATCGCGGAGGGCAGCTACCAGGCCGGCACGCTCTTCGACCTCGCCTGGATCGCCCCATTCGCGAGCTACGCGGTCGCCGCCGCGAGCGCGCCCCGGTCGTCGGACCTGGAGGATGCGACGCTCGCACCGGTACGGATGCTGCCTGCCGCGTGGGCGGCCGTGCCGGTCGTACTGATCCCGCTGATTGGATACGGCGCCCTCTGGCTCCAGCCACTCGGGGGGAGTGGGGATGCCTTTCGCGCGCTTATCACCGCGCTGCTGACCGTTGCGGGTCTGGGCTTCCTCACTCTGCGCCTGAGTCTGCAGGCCGGCGAATTGCAGCGCGCCGATTCGCGGCTGCGGCTGCTCGCGGCCGCCACCGAGCAGACCCAGGACATGATCCTGATCACCCGATCGGACGGCCGGATCGAGCACGCCAATGACGCCTTCGTCCGGGCGATGGGATATGCACGAGAAGAGCTGTCGCAACGTTCGTTCGGAGATCTTCTCGAGAAAGGCTTCGACGGCGTCGGTCGGCATATTCGCGAGGACCTTCGCGCCCGCGGCGTCTGGCGCGGCACACTGTTCCGACGCCGGCATGATGGCTCGACGTTCCCGGCGGCGTGCACCATCACGTCCTTGAAAGAGGCGGGGGCGATCACCTACCTGGTCGGCGTCGAGCGCGACATCACCGAGGAGCTCAGACTGCAGGAGCAGCTCGTCCACACCGAACGGCTGTCTGCGATCGGCGAGCTCGTCGCTGGCGTCGCTCACGAGATCAACAATCCGCTGCAGACGGTCGTCGGCTCCGTGGAGCTGATGCTCGAGGATCCCTCCGCTCCCCCGTCGATCCGCCGCGATCTCGAAACGGTGAGGAGAGAGGCAGGACGCGCTGCGCAGATCGTTCGCAGCCTGCTTGCGTTCGTCCGCGGTGGAACGCCCGAACGAACAGCGGTGGACCTGAACCAGACGGTGCGGGAGACCGTTGCCCTCCGCGAGTTCCAGTTTCAGCAGAAGTCGATCCGACTGTCGATGCACGTGTCCCGGTCCCGGTCATGGTCCTTGGCAGCCGCGAAGAGCTGCAGCAGATCGTCATGAACCTGCTTCTGAATGCCGAGCAGGCCGTCAGTGGACCGGGTGAGGGTGCGGTGACGATCCGGACCGCATCGTACGGCGGGCTCTCCACACTTGAAGTCGCAGACAATGGCGGTGGGGTCGACGAGGAGCTCCGTGGACGAATCTTTGAACCATTCTTCACAACCAAACCTGTCGGTGAAGGCACGGGGCTCGGACTCTCGATCTCCCATGGCATTGCCTCGGCACACGGCGGAACGCTCGAGCTGGTTCCCGCGGAACGCGGTGCCGTGTTCCGGCTCACGCTGCCAGTCCACGAGGCGGCTCCGGCGAACGACACAGCGACGGCCGTCGCGGCGCTCGAGCCAGAACTCGCTTCGCGAGCTGACCTGCCCTATGCCCTGGTCGTCGATGATGAGCCTGCAATCCGGAAGTTGATCGTCAGGCTCCTGAAGAAGCGCGGGTTCGAAGTGTTGGAAGCGGCGTCTGGTGATGAGGCGCTGAAGCTTCTTCGAGACAGGAATGTTGCACTGGTGCTGTGTGATATCCGGATGCCGGGCATGACCGGGGTCGAGTTGTATGGAAGCGTCTCAACCCTCACGGGAGTGCCGGTGCCCCGGTTCGTCTTCATGACCGGTGATCGTGGCGCCGTGGACCAGTCCTTCGATGGCGCGCACGTACTCGCGAAACCGTTCACCGCCCACGAACTCGACAAGGCCCTGGCCGCGTTTCAGCTACGGGGTCAGCCTGCGTCTGACTCTCCGTAGTCCCCGGCACTACTATCTCTGCGACAGCCTGTGAAGGCGTTAGATCCATCCAGGTCACCGGCTTTGGTGGAGCAGGCGGCTGCCATATCATTGAAAGGTTATGGTCCCCAACGAAGTTGTCGTCGTCAGCGCTGCGCGAACACCCATCGGTCGTTATGGCGGCTCGTTTCGGAATGTTCATCCCGCGGAGCTCGGTGCGACGGCGGCCCGCGCCGCGATCGAGCGGGGCGGGATCGCCGGAGAGTCGGTCGACGAGGTATTGATGGGGCATGGCAGGCAGGCCGGGTCCGGCCCCAATCCCGCACGCCAGGTCGGCAGACGCGCAGGCCTGCCCGATTCAGTCCCGGCTCAGACAATCAACAAGGCGTGCGCCTCGGGGATGCAGGCGGTGGCAACCGGCGCGCAGTCGATCCTTCTCGGCGAATCGCAGGTCGTGCTCGCCGGCGGCATCGAGTCCATGAGCCGGATGCCGTACCTCATTGACTCCGAAGACGCCCGGTGGGGCCACAAAATGGGGAACTTCACGTTGGTCGATGCCATGTACCGCGATGGCTTCACCTGCTCACTGAGCGGGATGATCATGGGTGAGACCGTGGAGATGCTGGCCCGCGAGTACGGCATCTCGCGCGATGCGTCCGAAGCGTACGCGCTCGAGACCCAGCGTCGCGCCGGTGTGGCGATCAGCACGGGACGCTTCCGCGAGGAGCTGGCGCCGGTCACGGTCACTGACGCGAAGGGGCGGTCGATCACCGTCGAAGCTGACGAGCACGCCCGGCCGGATACAACGATCGAGTCCCTTCGAAAGCTGTCACCGGTCTTTGCGACCGTCGAAGGCGAGGTCGGAACGATTACCGCCGGAACTTCCTCCGGCATCACTGATGGCGGCGCAGCGCTGGTGCTGATGAGCAGTGAACGCGCACGCGAGCTCGGCCTGCGTCCGATGGCCCGGATCACCGCGTGGGCGTCGGCCGGCGTCGACCCGAAGCGGATGGGGATCGGTCCAGTGC
>JACDDJ010000298.1 GCA_013817065.1 Acidobacteriota bacterium | reverse complement strand
GGTGTTGAACGTGCGGCCGCCGTGCACCAGCGCGAAAGAAGAAATCGTCTGCGGCTCTCCGTCCTCGAGCACAGTGAAATTGTCCCTGGTCAGGTCCGGGATGAAGCGGCCGTTCGCGTCGCGCGGAACCACGTCGGTCCGGACGAGCGTGACGTTCGTTCTGTAGATCGGGGCCTGCGGCGGCGGCTGTGTTCCGGGGGATTGAGCGCTCGCCAGCAGAGCCGCCGCAAGGACTGGCACCAGGCTGAATATCACGGGGAGCACTCGCTCATTATATCTGCGCCAGCGGACGGCGGCGGGCTCGCCTGATGGCTTCACTTTCTGCCAATGACGGCACGCGCCTGGCGGATCTCGGGCAGACCGGGATCCGCCTGTTTCCAGTTTGCGAGAAACTGTTTGTACGCGCGCACGCTCCCGGCCGTGTCGCCTGCCTTGGCCCTCGCCCGCGCGAGCCCGAGCACGGCACGGCTGCGATTCGGTGTGCGCGCCAGGGCGCGCTCGAACCAGACGATTGCCTCCCTGGCACGGCCCGCCTCCAGCAGGAGCTCGCCATACAGTTCGTCAGCTCCTTTGACCGGATACGGACGGCCGATCGGTTGTGGCATCCGGGCCTGCAGCCCTGTGGCCCGATCCATCGCCTCGAACGCCTCCGCGTGGCGGCCTTTCGCGAACGCGACGAGCGCCTCGAGCTCCGTCGCCATGATCGCGGCCTGCTCGCGGAGTCCCGCCTCCTGCGCTGGCGCCGCGGCCTCTCTGCACAGCTTGATTGCGCTTTCGGCCCGCGCAAGGTCGCCCAGCTTCGCCGCGCTCATGCCGAGGGCGAACAGCTCGTCGATGTTGTCGAACGAGCTCTGACCCTTCATGTCCCCCCACCGCTCGCTCTCGATCACGGACCGCGCGCGCATCGATCCGCGATCGTTGCGCAGGGCAAGCGGCCCGCTGACACGGCCGATTTCACTGTCGGCGTAGTGGTGCCCGCCGGGTTGACCTGCCGGTGTGACGACCTTCATCGCGTCCTCGACGAGCCGCAGCGCCTCCGAGGCCTTCGCGAAGCGCCCCTGCTGGATCGCCTCGTAGTGGAGCCATGTGAGACTGTGAAAGTCACGCGATGCCGTCGAGAGCCCCTTGCGGGCCGCCCACGCAACGGAGGCGTCCCAGGACGCCTGATCCGTAGCCGCTGCCTCGTCCCAGTATCCAAGCTGCAGGAAGGTATGGGCCGGCATGTGGAGCGCGTGGCTCGCCGCCGGCGCGATCGTCGCGTACATCCGTGCGGCAGTGAGCGCGCGCGGCGCGAGCGTCCGGTGATCGTACGCGTGGAGGATGTAGTGGGCGGCGCCGGGGTGCTTCGCATTCCGCCTGAAGACACCTTCCGCGATCGCGCCTGCCTTCTCTCTCAGAGGCAGCGCTGCATCGCCGCGCGGCAGCAACGCGAGCAGCGACAACGCATGGAACGCCTGCGCCTCCTCGTCTGCCGGAAACTCGCTGACGATTGAGGCCATGGCATTGGAGTACGCCTGATAGCGCAGGCGCTTGTCTCCCTCCCCGTAGAGCGACTCCACGGCGCTCAGGTACATCCGTTCGCGACGGGTGGGCGCTTTCGCGGCCCGGGCCTGCGGCGTCGGGCCGAGTCTTCCAAGCGCGGCGCGCCCCTGACTGACATCTTCGTGGAACCACAGGGGCTGGTTGAAGCACATCGCCTCGCCCCAGTACGCCATCGCGAACTGCGGCTCCCGGCGCTGCGCCGCGCGAAACGCCTCGATCGCGTCCTCGTACCCGAAGCTGTGGAGCCAGGCGACGCCGCGCAGGAAGTCTCGTTGGGCCGCGGGTGTGCCGGAGGTGGGAAAGACGATGGTCCCGAGGGGCGCGCCGGGGGCCCCGATTTCCACCCCAGCGCGCGCACCGCGCGCGCCGGGGGCCCCGGTTTGGCGGCTTGCGGCCGAGAGACCTAAACACATGGCAAGGATCGGACACGCGATCGCGGCGCAACGATGCGTCATTGTTCGGGGCATGAGGATCGGGGAGAGGAACGCAGGGCGGGGTCTCAGAGACCCCGCCCCTGCCGTGCGGACGCGCCCTTAGAACGAGACCCGGAACATCAGCTGGGTCAGCCGCATGAATCCGGATTGCACGCGGATCTGGCCGAACGTGGTGCTGCCCAGGGTCGAGATCGGACCGCGAACCTTGACCGTGTTGGTGGCGTTCAGCACCTCGAGCTTGATCTGACCGCGGCGGCCGCCGCCGAGCCCGACGTCCTTGGAGGCCACGAAGTCCCAGTTGTTGCGATGGGGCGTGCGGACGTCATCGACGGTGCGCGGCAGCGTCCCGAACTGGAACTGGCCCGGCAGGCTGTAGGCATTGGCATTGAGCCACGCGTTTGGCGGCGCAATGCGATCGCTCCGGTTCCCGTCAGTCTCCGGATCACCGGTCCCGGGGTTGACCCGCTGCATGCGCGTGAAGATCTGCGTGGTGTTCGTGTTGGCCGAGAGTGAAATCGGGAAGCCGCTCTCGATCGAGACGATCGACGAGATCGTCCAGCCGCCGAGAATCGCCGCCCCGAGGCCACTCGTTGCCCAGCGCTTCTTCGGGCCGAACGGCAGCTCGACGATCGGAGAGAACGCGATCTTGTGGGGGACGTCGAGAATCCCGATCGAATACTCGGCGTCGATGTCGTAAGCGTTCTGCGCCTCTCCCGCATTCCTGGAGAAGAAGTTGCTCTCGCCGAACTGGTTGTCCTTCAGACGGCTGTAAGTGTAGTTGATCCGCCCGCCCCACCCGCTGGTGAGCCGTTTCTCGAACTTGATGATGCCGGCGTGGTACTGGCTCCTGCCTTCCGTCGTCTGCCGCATCAGAATGTTCGAGAACTGCGGGTACGGCCGCAGCAGCTGCCGCCGCTGCACGGTAGAACTGGTCACGTTGAAGCCCTGCCCGGCTGGCAATCCGAAGAACGGATTCGGCACGTTTTCGAGCAGCGCCGAGCCGAGCGACAAGTGCCGTGGATCGAGCTGGTTGATGTTGATGATGCCGTCGAGCGTGCCGCCCAGCCCGAGGTCGCGGCCGGTCGCGCCGGAGTACTCGAAGCCGACCGCCATGTTGCCTGGGAGCTCGCGATTGATGTCGACGGAGTACTGCTGCACCCAGGGCGCCTTCTTGTTCTGATCGATGAACTCGATTTGACCGCCCACGCCCGTCAGCGGGCCCCGAGTGTTGCCAACAGGCTGACGCACCCCGTTCGTGAAGGGGTTCGTCAGCGAGATCGTGGGCCGGAACTGGTTCTGCTCGGTCGTGAACGTCTGCTCGCTGAAACCGATCTGACCGTAGTTGGCCGCGCCGACGCTCTGATAGTTCCAGGGCGCCCAATAAATGCCGTAGCCGGTGCGCAGCACCGTCTTCTTGTTGAACGAGTGAACGAGCCCGAGCCGCGGCGACACCTTCACGGCCGGCGGATCTCCCTGATGACGTGGAGCGCCGTCCACGCCCGCATAGACGAGCCCGCCCACGATCCGTTGTCCAGTCACGGGGTTCACGACGTTGCCGAGCGCCCCACCCGGATTGAGCCCGCGATCGAAGGCGACAGTGAACCCGTCGTTCTCTTCCATCAGCCCGGTTTCCCGCTCGAGCCGGAGGCCGAAGTTGAGCGTCGTGGAGGAGCGGATGCGGAAGTCGTCCTGCACGTACCCGCCGTAGTAGTGCACGAATGCGTTGAACGGGCTCGACACGCCGATGCGGCTCAGGTTGCCGGGGTCGCCCGAGACATCGCCCATCATGAAGCTGGCGAAGGCGTTGCCGGACGGCGCCGCTCCGCCGGTTGGCGCCAGGGGATTGGACGACGTGAAGAGACGATCGAATCGGAAGTCTCCCGCACCGCCGGCAAACGACTGGGTCTTGATCCCGATGAGGCGATAGTCCGCGCCGAATTTCAGCGTGTGGCGGCCAAGCAGACGGGTGAGCGCGCCGTTAGTGCTCCACGAGTACCAATTGCGCGGGAACGGGTCGAGCGCGCCGAACGGGTAATAGTCTGTGACCGCGACGCGCGGGAACTTCTCCACCTGAATGGAATTGAGGAACGACTGGTTGAAATTGAGCGACGCGGGATCGAAATCAATCGAGAGCGTGTCGTCGTCGATGAAGCGGGTCCAGCCATACCGCAGCGTCAGCACCGTGTTGTTGCTCGGCAGCCAGGTGTTGTTCAGCGCGAGGACGTTCACCCGGCGCTTGAGCAGGTAGTCGTCGCTGTCGATGAAGCGGTTCGGATCGCTCAAGCCAGGATACGCGAGGTTCGCGCAGGGCTCGTCTGTCTTGTTGTAGAGATAGAAGCCGGTCAGGGAGACGGAGTCCGAGAAGCGATGATCCACTTTGCCGGTATACATGACCGCGCGGTCCTCGATCTGCGCGGTGCTCTCGAAGTTCGCATTGCCGTCGCTGACGTCCCGCGTGGGCATCGGCAGGAAGGCGGCCATCGCGCTGGCCACGGGGTTCAGGCGGTTGGTGGGAATCACGTTTCCCGCGAACGGCTGGCGGCCGGTCCCGTCGGCGTTTCCGGTCTGGGGATCGTAGATGACGACGAGCCGCCCGGCGCTGTCAAACGACTGCGAGAAGTCCCCGCTCCGCTCTCGCGCGGTCGGGAGCCGAAGCGAGCCGTTTCGGGTCGTGTTCGAGCCGTATCCTTCCGAGGTCGCCCAGAAGAACGTGCGATTGCGGATGAGGGGACCGCCAATGGCGCCGCCGCCCAGATGGAAGTAGGTGTCCGGCAGCGGCACTTTAGGGACGGCGCGCTCTGAGAAGAAGTTGTTGGACATGCCCCACCGGGGGCGGTTCTGGTAAAACCCGCTGCCATGCCAGTTGTTCGAGCCGGACTTGGCCGCAGAGTTGAAGGTGCCCCCGCCTGTCCGTCCCGTCTCCGCGTCGTAGGTGTGCACCTGCACATTGACGTCTTCGAGCGCTTCGATCGACGGGTTGGCGGACGCGCGATTGCGCAGGTCCGTGATCGGCACGCCGTCCACGATGTAGTTGTTGCCGCGCCGCGCGCCGCCGCCGAGCGAGAGAAGCGAAGCGTTGGTCTGGTCCTGCTGCCGGTTGAACTGCGCGTCGCCCGACGCGATCACCGTCGGCACCGTGACCGCGAAAAGGAACGCCGACCGGCCGGGGCTGGGCAGCGTCTCCAGCGCTTTCGAGTTGATGATCGCGCCGGTGGACGCGTTGGACGTTTCGATGAGGGATGTCGCGCCGGAGACGGTAATGGTTTCCTGCAGCTGGCCGACCTCGAGCACGACGTCCAGCGTGATGAACTGCTGGGCGCCGATGCGGACTCCCGTGTTCTCGTAGGACCGGAAGCCCGTCAGCGCGGCCTTGACGGTATAGGTGCCCGGCGGCACGGCGGCGAAATTGAACTCGCCGGAACTGTTCGTCACCGCCTCGCGCTTCTGATTTGTGTCCTGGTTGATCAGGTGCACCGTTACGCCGGGCACGATGCCTCCGGCATCGCGCACCGCACCGCGCAAGCCGCCGGTAAACGTTTGCGCGACAGCGCTCGTGCCGACCGCCAGCACCAGCGCCAGCGCGCGAAGCAGGTGAAATACTGGGATCCTCATACTCGCTCCTTCACCGAAAGCGCCCGACGCGATGCGGGCCATCGCCGGACAGAGCTTGACGCGACCGTTGGCTATTTTGGGGCGGATTCTACGGCGGACTGCCGCATAGCGCAAGCCGTTTCTCCGGCGCGATCTATAATCGGCGCCGGCCACATGGATCTTCCTGAGTTAAACCGGCGGGAATTTCTTCAAAGCTCTCTCGCGGTAAGCGCGGCGCTTTTCCTGGCGCCCGCTGGCGCCCCGCAGGGCCGCCTGCTCGGCACCCTGCCGTTGACGAGCCGCGGCGCCCAGACTGCCCCCCTCAATACCCTGATTGGTGTCGGCCTCGACGCGCGTCAATTCCTCGACCTGTCGCCCCTGACGCCAAACACGCTGGTCACGCCGACGGGCGATTTCTACGTCCGCACGCGGTGTCCTGACCGGCTGGACCGCAGCCGCCCGTGGACGGTCGGCATTCGCGGGCTGGTGCGCCGGCCTGTCGACGTGTCCCTCGTCGAGCTCGAGCGACTGGCTGCCCCGATGGGCACGGTACTGCTCGAGTGCGCCGGGAATACGAATCCGAACAACTTCGGGCTGATGAGCGCGGCCGCATGGACGGGCGTTTCGCTTC
>JACDDJ010000297.1 GCA_013817065.1 Acidobacteriota bacterium | reverse complement strand
CTCCTCCGCGATCAGTGCCTGGTCGACCGCCGGATGTTGGCCGGCAACCATCTGCTCGAGATCCTCGCAGCTCTCTTCTCGCTGCCCGCGGCCACGGCGCCGCCGAAGTCGATCGATGGCGCGGCTGCGTGTGATGGTCAACAGCCAACCTGCGACGCTGCCGCGGGCGAGGTCGAAGCTCGCCGCTTGTCGCCACGCCTGGAGAAACGCTTCCTGCACCACGTCTTCAGCGTCCGCGGGATTGCGGAGGATGCGGCAGGCGAGGCTGTAAACCCTCGCCCCATGAAGGTCATAGAGTTCGGCCAGCGCGGTCACGTCCGCATCTCGGACTCTCGCGATCAGATCATCGCCGGCCGATGGATTTTTCATTGTACCCGCAGGTTCCTGACGGAGTCACCGATGATACGGAGCAGCGCGTCGAAGTCGACGGGCTTGGCGACGTGATGATCGAAGCCAGCCGCGAGCACGCGCCGCCGGTCCCGATCGCTAGTGAATGCCGTCACCGCGATGACGGTGCGCGGACGTCCCGCTGCTCGAGCCGAGCCCAGCTTTGCGATCAGGCTGTAGCCATCTTCCCCAGGCATTCCGATGTCACTCAGAAGCACGTCGAACCGTTGGCGCGCAAGCAGATCCAACGCGTCCGCCACGTTCGCGGCCGTGGTCGTTGTCGCGCCCGCTTCGTCGAGCGTGCACGCGAGGACGTCCCGTATGTCGGGTTCGTCGTCAACCACGAGCACGGTGATACCTGTGAGCAGAGGGTTGCCAAGCGTGGTGCCGCGTGGCGTTGCCGGCGGATGCGTGGCGGTCACGAGACGAGCCGCGGGGAGTTTCACGGTGAAGACCGCGCCGCGAGCGAGGCCCTCGCTGCGGGCCTCCAATATCCCGTCGTGGAGCCCGACCAGGCGTCGCGCGATTGTGAGCCCGAGGCCGAGACCCTGGTTGCGGCGAGTTGACGACGCGTCGGCCTGGCGGAAAGAGTCGAAAACGACGGGGAGCAAGTCCGGCGCGATGCCAATGCCCGTATCCGCCACCGCAACCTCTACCCAAGGGGACGTCACCCGCAGAGTGACTGAAATGCGCCCGAACTCCGGGGTGAACTTCACCGCATTGTCAAGCAGGTTGCGGACTACTTGAAACAGGCGCTCGGCGTCACCTCGAAACGGCAATTCCCCGTCAATCGCCGCGTCGATCTCGAGGCCGCCGGCGCGCGCTCTCTCCGCCACGACCTCGACCGTCGATCGCACAATCGCTGCAAGATCGACCTCGGTCTCGTGCAGCCGCAACGCCCCAGTCGTGGCGCGCGAGACGTCCAACAGGTCCTCGACCATCGCCTCCTGCCGCCGCGCGTTGCCGTGAATAGACTTGATGGCGCGCGCCGCCGTCGCCGGCGTCGTGCGCCCCGCAAGCAGCAATTCGGACCAGCCAACGATCCCCGTTAGGGGACTCCGCAGCTCGTGTGAGACAACGGCGAGAAACTCGTCCTTCGCACGGCTCGCAGCCTCGGCATGTTCTCGGGCGCGCTGCAGCGCCAGTGCGGCGGAGGTAAAGTTTCCAAGGCTGGTCATGACCGCGAGATCACTCGTCGTGAACTGGCGGTCATCGTGCGACACAATCCAGATCGTGCCCAACGGTCCGAGGAATGAGCGCAGCGGGATCACCAGACCCTCGACGATCGGCGGCGGGGCGTCTGCTAGATACGTGAACACACGTGACGGGTTGGCGTAGAGCTGCGCCGCATCACGCTCGAGGCAGACGCCGCACGGGCTGAACGCTTCCGGAGTGGTTCCCCCGACGAACCCCCGGTAGGCGCCTGACAGTGCGACCCAGCGAAAGACGCCCTGACCCGGTGGCGCAGCTTCGAGGAGGCTGACCCCGGCGCTCCCGGCGCCGCAGAGCTTGATGGCGAGGTCGACGAGGCGTTGAGGGAGACCGGCAGGATCGGTCGCGGCCTGACTGGCGAGATCGGTCATGGCGGCGTGTTCCGCGGCGATGTCGCGGGCAGGGGCTGGGCGGTCGACGAGGCGTCGAGTGATAATGATGTCGTCAACGTCGTCGACGCTGTCCAATTGCGGCACAAGCCCAGCCATCCCAACCCAGCTACTGCAATACACCTGCCCGTATCCGTCGGGCTTGTGGGGCGCCTGTTAGTCCGCGGAGCGTTGCTCGCGGTTCGTTGAGTGTTGGCGCGCAGGAAACGTGACGTCCGGCCGCTGCGGCGCGGCGATGCCATCGCGGACCGGTCGACAAGCATCCAATCGTCCACCCCAGCGCGTGATACGTGCGGGATTGAGCTGGCTGGCGGGATCTTGCCAAGGCCGAGTTGCAAGTGCCCTTCCTCGGCGGCATCGTCCGGAGGACAGGAGCATGTCGATGAATCATCGGAGCCCACGACGGTCGAGTTGAACTCCCATGGTCGTCCATAGGACTCAGATGGTCGATTGAAAGGAAAGATGGTCGATCCATAGGCATGGATGGTCGATCCATAGGAATAGAGGAGCTTGTATGTCAGGCGGATTCGCGAGAGCTACGGGCGGCGTGATAGCCACGGCTGCATTGGTGTCAGCGACGGTCCTGTGTCTTTGGCGCAACATGCCGATGGGCTCCCGCTTGATGGGGGCAGCGGCGAGAGTGACACCTGCCCGCCCTCATACGCGGCGGGATCGCCACCCTTCCACGCGACCAACGCGTGCATCGCCTCGTGGACGGTCGTCGAAAAGAGAAAGGCGACGAACCACAGGAGTCCGATGGCGATGTTTGGTTCCAACTGGATCTGTCGTTCTTAGACAATGACGACCCCTCCGGTCGCGGTCCGGAGCGGTGCACCAACCCCCCGCACGCGGGGCCACATGCCCTGCGAGGAGGTGAACAATGGGCGCGCGATCGGTTCAACGAAGTCCCGACTCCGTCGGGTGACACGTGGATCCGAGGCATGGTATCGCAGCCATCACACTGTTCGTCACCGTTGCCCTCACGCCGGCGATCGAGGCGCAGCACTGGCCGTCGTTTCGCGGTCTTAACACCTCTGGGATTGCCGTCGGTCCCCCGGTGCCCACCACTTGGGACGCGGAAACCTCCGTCAATGTTCTCTGGAAGAGGCGCGACCACATGTATTGACACATTCAACGCTATGTCCATACACTGGTTCATGCCCAAAACCAGTCAACGGCAGCGACCAGTGCGCAGGGAGAAGCGGGTGTCCCGCACCTATCGCCTGCCGCTGTCGAAGTTGAAGGCGGCCCAGCGAGCGCTTGGAGCGGCGACGGCGACTGAAGCCATCGAGCGCGCCCTCGACCTCGCCGTGTTTCAGCGCGCGCTCGTCGACGGTACACGGGCCATGCTCGGCGTCGACATCACGTCTCCCGACATCGAGCCGTGACTCGAGCGACGCGGAAGTACGTGCTCGACACCCAGCTCTTCATCAACGCGTTCCGCGACCCGGCCGCGAACGAGACGCTGCAGCGATTCCATCGAGCGTTCGCGCCGTTCGAGTATCTCAGCGTCGTTGTGGCTCAGGAACTGCGGGCGGGTGTGAAACGGGACCAGGATCGGAAGGCGCTCGAACGCAACGTCCTCAGCGTCTTCGAGCGATCGGCGCGGACGTTCGCGCCATCCGACAATGCCTGGCACCGTTCGGGGGATCTGCTGTCGGACATAGCAAGAAAGGAGGGGCTGGAGATCGGCCGCGTCTCGAAGTCGTTCGCGAGCGATGTCCTGCTTGCGCTGTCGTGCCGTGAGGCGGGTTGCGTGCTCGTCACCGACAACGAGCGCGACTTTCAGCGCATCAACCGGTACGCGCCGTTCGACTACGTCAAGCCGTGGCCTGGCGGATTGGCGCCATGAACGCATGCTGATCGCAGGCTAGCGGGCGCGCCCGGATCTTCAAGCGCGGCTGTGCGAAGACCGCGGATGCGTGCTTGGAGACGGTCGCGATCGAAAACACGATCGCTGTGGTGAAGAGAGCATAAGCAGTGAGCGCCTGCGCATTGTCCGGATTGGTCCCGTAAACAGCGACAGCAGCACCGCCGCACCGAGCACGGCGAGAGATTCATGGCGCGACGGGCTGTCACGCGCTGGTGGTGATTCACTCGTTGGGTACGCTGAGCGCCGACTCCACGTCGGCCAGTCCCTGCCGCAGCGGCGCCGCGGTCGTCTCGGGCACTCCGTAGAGCGACAGCCAGATGCCCACCTGATGCGCCTCCTTCATCCCTTCGCGTTCGACGAAGAGCAGCGCGTCGTTCCACGCCGGTACGACGAACGCGATGGTGCGCGGTGCGTGCCGCACCGCCACAGCGGCGTCGACATCGATGCCGCCAAGTGAGAGACGACAGGCGTCACCCGGTCGTAGCCCGCCAGTCGAAGGCCGCACGTCCAAACCCTTCGCGCCGAAGACCGGGTGGTCCTCGCCGGCGCGCGCCATGGTGCGGAAGCGTGCTGACTGCTGCACGCGATCGACGCCGCGATGACGTTCGAGCGCGTGCTTCAGGTTGAACAGGAAGTAGGACCAGCCGGCATCGAGGCCATCGATGTAGTCGTCCCAGGAGCTATCGTCGAAGCCCGAGTGCACCAGGCGGACCCGCACTCGGCCGCCCTGGACTTCCAGGTGATAGTCGACGGCGAGGCGCACCATGCGGCTGTCGGCCGACGGCATCTCACCGGCAGTTTGCATCCGCCGCTGAGGCTCCCACACCGTAATCGGCTGCGCCCACATCTCGTTCGGGTCCCAGCCGACGCTGACGCCGCCACCTTCACCCGGCGTCACGGCGGCGTGGGGTGCGAACCAGCGGGCGATGCCCTCGCCGGTGGTCAGGGCCTGCCACACCTCCTCGAGTGTGGCGTCAATGGCGATGGTCAGATCGATCCCACGGTCGGTGCGCTTGCGGTCGTCGGTCACTTTGCCTCCATGTCGGTCTTGCGGCCGCCCTCGGGTTCAGCCGCGCGTGATGGCACGGCCGGGTAGCCGCACGCGAATACCCGGAACGTGCGGCCCTTTGCCGCGTCGGGGTGGTGGTATCTGGCGGCCAGTGTGGTGAGAGCAGCCGTGAGTTCGTCGGCGAACCGTCGCTGGTCCGCCGGTGTCGCAAACCGCACGTCGGTTTCCAGCGTTATGGTCGGCACGCGTTTGCCGCGCGCGGCCGCGGCTCGGCCGAGCGTGGCGAGGTCGTTCAGCGCCCGTCCCGCCACGGCCGACAGGTAGGCAGAAGAAAAGGCGTCGGCGATGGTCCGCGTATCGACGGCGACGCCTCCCAGCGTATTCGGCGCGATGGCGTAGGACGTCGCCGTGCGGACGTAGGACCGATCGATCCGGCGCCCAACGCTGCCGTGGTTGTGCGCCTCCACCAGCCGCTGCGCCTCGAGCATCCGCAGGTGATAGAGCACCCGCTGGCGGGGCATTCCCATCGCTTTGGCGACCTGCGGCGCCGATTGCGGCCGCTCGAGCAGATGCAGGAGCCGCAACCGTATCGGCTGCAGCGCCACGCGTGCGCGTGCGGGGTCGTCGATGATGTCGAGGTGTTTGGCGCCCATACGTCAGCTGGCGAGGTCACGGACAAATTAACTTGTCCGAACGGGGTTGTCAAGCGTGAGTTGTTTTGTTTTCCGTTGATTCCGTGCCGTCCGTGTATTTACTTTTCGCGGGACGTGCGATGACATCGGTTCCCAGTCCGCACGGTCGTAGGGCAAGCGCAACAGGTTACTTGGCATTCGCCCTTGAGGACTGGTGACCGCAACGCAATGTTGGCCACGGGTTGAGGCATGATCAATGACCGAACCATGAGAGTGAAAAGACCCTTGCGAGAACCGGCGCGCGAGGCGCCGGGGCCGAAAGCGAAGAACTACATCACGCCGCCAGGGCTGCAGCGGCTGAAGGACGAGTATCGATTCCTGCTGAATCGGGAACGCCCGGCGGTGACGCACGTCGTCGCGTGGGCCGCGAGCAACGGTGATCGCAGCGAGAACGCGGACTACCAGTACGCGAAGCGCCGGCTGCGCCAGATCGATTCGCGGCTGCGGTTCCTGTCCAAACGCGTCGACGCCGCCGAAGTCGTGGATCCGGCGGCGCCGCGGCCGAAAGTGGCGGCGTCGCGGGTATTTTTCGGGGCGACGGTCACGTACAACGACGCTGCCGGCCACGAACACGTCGTCCACATCGTCGGCACTGACGAAGTGGACCTTGACCGCCGCTGTATCAGCTGGCGATCGCCGCTCGCC
>JACDDJ010000296.1 GCA_013817065.1 Acidobacteriota bacterium | reverse complement strand
GAACTCCGGCGCCCCTTTGGGTGACCGCTGATGCGGTCCAATTTTGGTGGACGGCGGGAGGATCGAACTCCCGACCTCCGCATTGCGAATGCGTTTTGTCCGCAGTGCTCGGTAGTTCACCCTAGCCCCAAAATAAGCGCGTTTGCGGTTCGGCCGATGACGGACATCGCGGTGAAAGGATCGGGCAGACCTGTCCCGTCAGGACGAATATCCAGTGGCCGCGTCCGTCAGATTGTCGAGTCGTCGGCTGGTCCTCCATGATGCGTGATCGGGCGGTGCAGTGCATCCGGGCCTCGCTATCCCGGTCTCAGCGAGCCGCCGCTCAGGGCAGCGGCCCGCGTAAGTGGTCGAACCCGCGAAGGAAGACGGCCTGCCATGGATTCCACGCGAGCAACCGAAAAACGAGTCGACGACTCGTGCGCACGACTTGGACCGGAATCAGGATGAACGCGTGCCGGAAGGCTTTGAATTCCATCCGCAGCACGGCGGTCTTCTCACCGACGTAGCGCGCCGCCCATCGGCCCGTTTCGGGCAACAGCAACGCAAACCACGCCTTCAGCGTCCACGCGAGCGCCGCCATCACCATGTAGGCCCAATTACTCACCAGCGTATCGACCGGCATCCCCATCGCCCCCACGCCATGCTTGAGTTGCTCGATCAGATTCTCCTGATGGCCACGGGCGTTGGCGAGCAAGACGACGTCGGCCGCGGGCGTCTCGTGATCATTGGTGAGATAGAAGAAGTAGCGAATCTCGTCGAACAGCCGCCGGTCACCCTGGGCGACCGAGATGTTCTTCCGGACCACCACCAGACGGTACGGTCTGGTACAGGCGCCCGGTTGATAGGCGAACTCGGCGACCGCTTCCGCCTGAAGGCGCAGGTTCTTGAACGCGCGCGCGACGATGGTGGCCTCTTTCACGTTCACCGGCCGCTGCCGCGGCGCGGTCTGCACCGTGGCCGGCGGGCGCCGCACCAACGGCGTCCACGCACCCGCCGGCAGGGCGTCGGCCTGGCGGATCAGATTCGTGCGCGCGTCGTACCCAAACACGAAGCGCACGCCGTCCGCGTCCCACCGGTCCAGACGCTGCGTCTGACTGAAATCGGTGTCCCCGCGGAACGTGATCCGTCGAAACCCCGCGTCCCGACACAACGTGCGGGCCTGGTCGAACCGCTCGGCCGCGCCTTCGGCCGACGGCCGATTGCCGCTCCGGTTGACGAGGAACAACGGCTCCTGCGTGTTGGCCAGTGACACCACCAAGGGGTGATAGCCCCACACGCCGGTGTAGGCGATGTCCATCCCCTCCTTACACTGGCCCGTGGTGTCGGCCAGCGTGCCGTCCGCGTCGATGATCGCCTCGTCGAAAAAGGCCGCTGGCTGCGTGCGCCAGACCCGGACGCGCGTCTCGTTGATGGCCGTCTGCAACGCCTCGATCGCCGCGACGTCGAACCGCCGGCAGAAATCGCCGGCGGTGGTGGGGTCGGGAATGCGTTGCGCACCCAGCGCATCCAGATAGACCTCGTCTTGCCGGCGCTGCTCGATATCCTGGAGGCACGTCCCGCCGCACAGCACGTTGTACGCGATCCCGAGCACATGATCCGATTCGTGATACGGCAGGTGCACCTTCAAGACCTTCACGGCCCTATCGATCGAGGCGATCACTCCGGTCTGCTGCGCCAGTCGATGCATCGCCCCGATCCCGCCAGTCGCGAGGCCGCGCACCCGGTCGCTGTGCTCGTACTGAATGTTGCTCGCCCGATACATCGGCGTCGGTTGCGCCGGCCAGGTCCTGGACCGCAGGCGTCGCTCGATTCGTTGTTTGCGCCGCGCGACGTTTTGGTGTGTACTTCGCTTCACTCGAAATGTCCTCCCGCGTCAGAGCGTTCTGGTTTAGGCACCGAGAAACTCTGCCGTGTGGTACGACATTTCGAGCTTTTTGTTTACACGCCGATCCTCAAACGCGCTTGTACTGGGGCTAATCGACCGTTTCGACGAGGTCCAGTGATCGCCAACACCAACCGGGCGCGTCCGAAACCAGACCACGTTGTGGTCGCTCGCGCATCCGCACGAGGAACACGAGACGAGGCGGTCGCGTATCCAGCGTCTGGCGGAGAGAATTTCGTCACATGGCACGACGTTGGGCGGCTGCGTGGATCTTGGACCCCGGATGCAGTCATCGATGGTGACGGTGATCCGCAGCCCTCAACCGCCACACGATCGTTGTCAGAGCCGCCTCGTCGGGCGGCACACGCGTTGAGGTCGCGGAAGGCCGCGTGTGGCGATTCGGGTCTAGCTAGGGTCGCCAGTCGGACCAGTGCGGCCGCAGCACAGGGAAAGTCGAATTGCTCAAGAAAACTGAACGACAGGCGCCCGGTCCGGCACGCCGTAGGAGACGCACAACCGTCGGCTTGCCGGGACAGCAAGTACCGCCAGCACGACCTCTCGAGGCGGCAATGCCACCGGATGCAAGCGGTGTAAGTGACCGCCATATGGTGTTCGGCTGAGCGCCGCAACCCCGTTCGGCACGCGACGATCCTTCGTCCAGGCGCTAGTGTCGTGTCTCAGAAAAGGTCTTGTACTTTACTCGCCGCATTGGTACGCTCCGCGGCATGCCGAGAAAACGTCATCACAAACCGATCGTGTTGACTGACGACGAACGCCGCACGTTGGAGCAATGGGCCCGCCGACCGAAGACGGCGCAGCGGCTGGCGCTGCGGTCGCGCATGGTGCTGGCCTGTGCGGACGGCGTGCCCAACCGGGCGGTCGCCGCCCAGCTGCAGGTCTCGAGCAACAGCGTCTGCAAATGGCGCGAACGTTTTCGCGTCCGCCGCCTGCCGGGGTTGACGGACGAACCGCGGCCCGGCGCGCCGCGCAAGGCCACGGACGAGCGGATTGTTGAGTTGATCACTCGGACGCTCGAAGGGCCGCCTCCCGCGCAGGCCACGCAATGGACGACGCGCAGCATGGCGGACGTGGCGGGGCTGTCGAAAGCGACGATCTCGCGGATCTGGCGAACGTTTGGGTTGCAGTCGCATCGCCTCGACAGCTTCAAGCTGTCGGCGGATCCGCAGTTTGTCGAGAAAGTCCGAGACATTGTCGGGCTCTACCTGTGTCCCCCCGATCACGCCATCGTGTTGTCGATGGATGAAAAGAGTCAGGTTCAGGCGCTGGATCGCACACGACCGCTGCTGCCGATGCGGCCGGGCATCCCAGCCCGCCAGACCCACGACTACATTCGGCACGGCACCACGTCGCTCTTCGCGGCGCTGGATATCGCAACGGGCAAAGTGATCGGGCAGTGTCATCGTCGGCATCGGCATCAAGAGTTTCTGAAATTCCTCCAGCGCCTCGATGCGCAATTGCCGCCGACCGGTGACGTGCACATCATCATGGATAACTACGGCACGCACAAGGCGCCGAAGGTCATTCGGTGGTTTGTGCGCCATCCGCGCTACCACCTGCATTTCACCCCCACGAGTGCGAGCTGGCTCAATCAAGTCGAGCGCTTCTTCTCGACCATCACGACCCGACGGATTCGCCGTGGCACCTTCGAGAGCGTCGCGGCCCTGGAGACCGCCATTCACGACTATCTGGCCCACTACAACGAGCACTGCGCACCATTCGTCTGGACCGCGACCGCAGACGTCATCTTGGACAAGGTCAGCCGATTCTGCGAACGAACTTCAGGGACACGACACTAGTCCGGACGGGGTCGACCGCCACCAGCCCCGTGCTCGCCTGGCGAGCGCTGTCAAGCGCGTCGCGCTGCTGTCCAACGAACGGTCGCGTGCGGTGAAGTTCCAGATCGACAAGGCAAGGTCGAGATCGTCTCGAGCAGCCCGGAGTTCGACGAGGCCAAGGAGCAAATCGTCGTCGAGTACGACGGTCCCCTGGTGAGGATCTGCTCGGATTTACCTCGCGGAGCTCTCGCTATCTATCTACCGGCTTATTGGCTGGGGCGGATTCAGTCCTGCGCCGGGTCCCAAGCGTTGCGATCACCTTCTCCTCATGACTGCGTCAACGTAGCGAAGCGCGAAGGCGGAGTCATGTCAGGCCCGCGCCGTCGAGGCGCCGCGGTCCGAGGGGCGTAGGCCGTGCGACGAGAGCCTGACTTCACTCCGCGCCGTCGGCTAGTCGACCGAACGATAGATAATCCGAAAGAAGAATGTCTCGCGTCGCCGCTGTCTACATCCTGACGTGTCTCATCTGGAGCACGGTCTGGCTCTTCATCAAGATAGCGGTCAGCGAGGTCCCCCCGGTCAGCTTCGCCGCAATGAGGTTGATCATCGCGATTCTCGTGATGGTCCCGGTGACGATCGCGTGGCGAACACCCATTCCGAAGAAGCGCCGCGACTGGATCATGATTGCGGGCACCGGGATTCTGCTCCTCGGATTCAACTACGCGCTGCTGAACTGGGGGATGCAGTTCATCTCGTCAGGTCTGACGGCGGTGCTGCAGGCGATGACACCGGCATTTGCGCTGGTCTTCGCGCACTACCTTCTACCTGACGAGCAGATCACTCCTCGCAAAGCCGCCGGGCTCGCGCTCGGCATCGTCGGTATCGGGGTCATCTTCTGGGATCAGCTGACCTTCGGCAACGACCGGGCTCTCACCGGCAGTGTAACGGTGACGCTCGGCGCAGTGTGTGTTGCGCTCGCCTACGTGATCGTTCGCCGCGAGGGCAAACATCTTCATCCAAGCGTGCTGACCAGCGGCCAGATGACGGCCGCGTTCGTGCCGCTGATGATCTACGGGTGGACGGTCGAAGGTAATCCGTTCGAGCTCCACTGGACGCGGAGCGCACTCGTCGCGGCGCTCTACCTTGCGCTCGCGGGATCGGTGCTTGCCGCATGGCTGAATTATTGGCTGCTCTCGCGGATCGGCGCGGTGAACCTGCTGTTGATGGGACTGATCGAGCCGATCATCGCGATCCTGCTTGGCTCGTGGTTTCTCGGTGAGTCGCTCACCAGCCGCGCTCTTGGCGGCGGACTGCTGATCCTGTTCAGCGTCTGGCTGGCCATGGCTCCGGCCAGGGCACCGGCCCGCGCATCTGCCGTGAAGTAGAATCCGCGCGGGAGCAGACACCAATGCAGATCCGCGTACTCGCCGCCGGCATTCTCACCCTCGCGCTCGCCGGACCGATGACCGCCCAGGCGCCGCAGTTGTCGAACGCCGTCCGGCCGTTCGTCAAACACGGTGAGCCAGTCATCATCCTCAACAACGCGCGTGTCATCGATGGCACGGGGAGTCCGGCGCGAGAGAACCAGTCCATCGTCATCCGCGACGGCAACATCGCGGCTGTCGGCGCCGCCGCCACTGTCAAACCTCCCGACGGAGCGATCGCGATCGATCTCGCCGGCAAGACGGTGATCCCGGGGCTCGTCATGTTCCACGAGCACCTCTACTACCCGAGCGGCGGCAGTGTCTACGCCCAGCTCGGGCAGAGCTTCTCGCGTCTCTACCTCGCCGGCGGAGTGACGACGATGAGGACCGGCGGGAATGTGAATGGCGTCATGGACATCAAGTTGAAGCAGGAGATCGAGGCAGGCCGCCAGCCCGGTCCCGACATCGACGCGACGGCGCCGTACCTGAACGGGCCGAACAGCTTCCTGCAGATGCACGGGCTCAAGGACGCCGCGGATGCGCGGAAGCAGGTGGCCTACTGGGCCGACATGGGCGCGACCTCACTGAAGGCATACATGAACATCACCCGCGCACAGCTCGGTGCCGCGGTGGAGGAAGCGCACAAGCGCGGCATCAAGGTGACGGGACACCTGTGCTCGGTCACCTACAGCGAAGCCGCGGATCTCGGGATCGACAATCTGGAGCACGGGTTCTTCGCGTCAACCGACTTCGTGGAGGGCAAGAAGCCGGACGAGTGCCCCGGCCAGGGCGCCGGGCAGCGCACCGTCGCGACACTCGATGAGAACAGCGAGCCCTTCAAGGCGCTCGTGAAGAAGCTGGTGGACAGGAAGGTAGCGCTGACCTCGACGCTGACGGTGTTCGAGACGTTCACCCCGGGTCGTCCGAAGCCGCCCGGCCTCGAGGTGCTCGTCACGCCGCTTCGTGAGCTCTACGAGCGCTCCTTCACGCGAGTGTCAGCTGACACGCAGTCGAACTACGCGAAACTGTTTCCGAACGGGATGAAGCTGGAACGCGCCTTCGTGCGCGCCGGCGGGACGCTCATCGCCGGCACCGACCCAACCGGATCAGGCGGCGTG
>JACDDJ010000295.1 GCA_013817065.1 Acidobacteriota bacterium | reverse complement strand
TCCACCACCTGCGCGTCGGCCGGCACGGTGACGTTGGCGCCGACTGCGGCGATCTTGCCGTCCCTGATGAGGACGGTCGCGTTCGGCAGCGTCCCGTTGGTGATGGTGTGAACGGTGCCGCCGCGCAGCGCGATGACCCGTGGCTGTTGAGCCTGGCCGTCCACCCGTGTGGCGGCGGGGAGCCAGAATGCTGCCGCCAGGGCGAGCGTCAGAAATGAGATGGTTCGGCGTCTCACGACATCCTCCAATGGAAGAGCTCTTTTACAGCAGGTCCGGAAAGACCAGAGTCTATCGCGTTGGGCTCACGTCCTGCCCGTAAGCCCTGCTCTGTTGCCCCACATCGGAGGAAGCATGCGCGCCGCCCGTTATACCGTCGTCGGTCTCATGGCTCTCTTCGCGGTGGACGCGCCGCGCGTGGAAACGGCCGCGCAGACGTTCTTCTACAGCACGAACGCGAAGGACATGCGTGGACCTCGCCGGCGTGCACCTCTGGGGCAGCTCGGTCGGCGCCATCGACGGATGGAAGTCACCGGTCCTGCTCGTCCACGGCGACGATGACCGGAACGTCGCCTTCCAGCAGACGACCGGGCTCGTGCAGTTGCTGCGCGCTCGGAACGTCGAGTACGAGTTGATCGTGTTCCCCAACGACACTCACGAATCGATGCTGCACAGCCGCTGGCTCTACACGCTGGATCGCATGGAGAAGTTCATCGACAAGAATCTGGGAGGCGGACGCCGGAGAATCGACAGCGTCCAACTCCCAAATCCCAACGCCCAACTCCCAAAACACTGATGGTGAATTTAATTCCTCCGTTTGGGCGTTGGGTGTTGGGAGTTAAGTCGTCAGAACGACCTTGCCGATGTTCTGACGACTCTGGATAAAGCGATGGGCGTCTGCGGCCCGTTCGAGCGGAAAGGTTTTCGCAACGACCGGACGCAGGCGGCCGGCGCGCAATTCTCCCAGCAGCATCTCCATGACCGGCGTGAGCTGGGCGCGTTCTTCCCACAAGTGCCCGATATTCAGCCCGAACACGCCGCGGTTCCGGTTGATCAGCGAGAGTGGGTCGATGCGTGACGACGATCGCCACGCCCTGAAGGCCGTCCACCAGTTCCGTCGCTCACCTGTAGCGGCGGCCGAGAGGCCGAAGAGGACCATGCGGCCAAGAGGCGCGAGCATCCTGTAACTGGTGTTGAAGCTGGCCCCGCCGATCGGGTCCAGCACGACGTCGACGCCGCGGCCTCGCGTGAGCTTCCGCACTTCCTCCGGCACGTTCGCATTCGTGTAGTCGATCAGGTGCTCGACGCCGAAGCTGCGCAGCCGTCGTGCTTGCGCGCCGATGCCGTGCCGATCACGCTCGCGCGTCGCAGCCGCGCGAGCTGGGTCGCGGCGATCCCCACGCCGCCGCCGGCATTGTGAATGAGCACCGTTTCGCCGGGCGTCAGCGCCGCCAGGCGATAAAGCGCAAGAGCCGCAGTCAGGTAGGTCACGGGGACGGCGGCCGCCTCCGCTTCGCTCAGGTCGATGGGGAAGTGGAACGCCTGTGCGGCGGGGACGACGACTACATCGCTGTAACCACCGAAGCGGGTGAGTGAGACCACAAAGTCCCCTTCAGCGAAGCCGGCGACGTTCGCGCCGATGGCGTCGATATGCCCCGCGACTTCGTAGCCGACGACCAGCGGAGGCTTTGGCGCATCAGGGTAGAGGCCGAGCCGCGAGAGGACGTCGGCGAAGTTGACGCCGGCGGCCCGGACCCGGATACGGACCTCGCCCGCACCCGGTGTCGGATCGGCGGCTTCCCGAATCTGGAAGACGTCCGGCGACCCAAACCGGGGAATAACGGCCTGCCTCACGCGAACATCATCGCGAGCAGCGCCTTCTGCGTGTGCAGCCGGTTCTCGGACTGGTCGAACACCACCGATGTTGGCGAATCGATGACTTCGTCAGTTACTTCGTCGCCGCGGTGCGCTGGAAGGCAATGCATGAACAAGGCATCCGGCGCCGCATGCCCCATCAGTGCGGCATTGACCTGGAAAGGCGCGAAGACAGTCTTCCGCGTGTCGGTCTCCGATTCCTGCCCCATCGATGCCCACACGTCGGTGTAGACCGCATCCGCTCCGCGCACGCCCTCGACGGCGTCATTCGTCTCCACCAACGTGCCGCCAAGGCGGGTCACCCCGCGAATGGCCGCTGAGACATGGGCCGGCAGCTCGAAGCCGACTGGTGTGGCAACCCGAACGTGCGCCCCGAGCATGATTGCTGCCTGCGCAAGCGAGGCAGCCACGTTGTTGCCATCGCCGACGAACGTGATCGTTCGGCCGCGCAGGCTGCCCCACTTTTCCGTCAGCGTCAGGCAGTCGGCAAGCGCCTGGCACGGATGCTCCTCGTCCGTGAGGGCATTGACCACCTTCAGTCGAGGAGCCGCATTGGCGATTGCTTCGATGCGCGACTGCGCAAAGGTGCGGATCACGACACCAGCGACCCAGCGTTCCAGGTTCTTCGCGACATCGGAGATCGTCTCCCGGCCGCCGAGGACGACCTCTGCCGGCGGCTCGATGACCTCGCCGCCAAGCTCGCGGACCGCGATGGTGAAGGTCGAGCGCGTGCGCAGCGACGGCTTCTCGAACAGCAGCGCGATGTGCAGCCCCTCGAGCGGACGGACGTGCGGCCGCCGCGCCGCGCGAGCCGCCTTCAGCGACACCGCAAGTGCGAGGCACTCCTCGAGCTGCACATGATCGAAGTCCAACACCGAGAAGAACCGGTTCGGGGCCCGGACGGCAGTGTTCTTGGCGAGTCGTACAACGTTGCTCATGTCTTCGCTCACTTCTCCGCGGCTCTCACTATGAGTACATCACCTGCACGTAGCACGTAGCACAGCACGCAGCACGTAGCACCTCGCACAGCACGTAGCCCGTAGCACATAGCACGTGCTACGTGCGGTACTCCGCATTGATCCGCACGTACTCGGCGGTGAGGTCGCATGTCCACATATGCGACCGGCCGTCCCCGCCGGTGCCGAGGTCCACTTCCACGTCGATGTCTTTGCCCTGGAGATACTCGGCCGCCTGCGGCGCGCGATCGTCGTAGGGCGTGCCGTCCTTGAACAGCTCCACCGGCCCGATGCGGACGGCAGACTTTTCCAGCGTGAACGCCGATCCCGAGCGGCCCATCACCGCGACCAGCCGTCCCCAGTTCGGATCCCCGCCGTGAATCGCCGTCTTCACGAGCGGCGAGTTGGCAATCGCGCGCGCGGCCCGTCTCGCATCCTCGTTCGAGGAGCCGCCGACGACGCGGACGGTGATCAGCTTGGTCGCGCCTTCGCCGCCGCGGACGATGCCGATGGCGAGCGGTTCGCAGACCTGGCGAAGCGCGTCGACGAGATCGTGGTAATCGGCTTCACCCAGCGCCACCCCCGAGGCGCCATTGGCCAGGGCGAACACGCAGTCGTTGGTCGAGCACTCGCCGTCGACGGTGATGGCGTTGAAGGTGTCGTCGCAGACCGCCTTCAGCGCGCGCTGCAGCAGTGCCGGCTCCACCGCCGCGTCCAGCGTCACGAACCCGAGCATCGTCGCCATCAGCGGCTCGATCATGCCCGATCCCTTGGCGATGCCGCCGACGCGGAACGTGCCGGCATCGGCGTGGACTTCGACGGCCGCCTCCTTCGGGAAGGGATCGGTCGTCATGATCGCGCGCGCCGCCGAAGGTCCGCCCTCGGTCGTCATCGTTCGGATCGCATCCGCGATGCCGCGCGCGACGTTCTGTATCGGCAGCTTGACGCCGATCACACCGGTGGAGGCGACCAGCACGGCCGCGCTGTCCACTGACAGCGCCGTCGCGGCAATGGCGGCCATTTCCTGCGCGTGCGCCATGCCATCGGTTCCGGTGCAGGCATTGGCGCAGCCGCTGTTGACGACGACGGCGCAGATGCGGCCGGCCGAATCCGCCAGATTCGCCCGCGAGACTAGCACCGGCGCGGCCTGCGCAAGGTTGGTGGTGAAGACCGCCGCCGCCGCCGCCGGGACGTCGGAGGCGATCACCGCGAGATCGAGACCGTTGCTCGCCTTGATGCCGCATGCGACACCGGCGGCCTTGAAGCCGCGCGGCGCCGTGACGCTGCCGGCGATCTGCTCGTAGATGTCGCGCATCAAGCCGGGATCTCCTCGAGTGCGTAAACGCCCGGGCGCGTACTTGGTGCAGCCGAGGCGCCGAGGTGCATCCGTGCGATGTTGGCGCGCCGTCCAGCGACGGCACGGCCGCCGTAGATGACCGCTGCGGGCTGCTCAGGCCGGATGCGTGCGTCGCTGCGCAGCGGCAGCGTCACGGCGTACTGCCCGCACTTCCTGAACAGCGCGCAGCTGCGGCAGTCACGCTCGATCTTCTCCGGTACCCACATGTGCGGAACGATCGTGAAGCCGAGGCGCACGAAGTGCGACGGCTCGTGCGTGAACGCGCACAGCGTCGCGAAGCCCTTGGCGGCGCCGTTGACCGCGAGCTGCTCTACGAGCTGCGGACCGATGTGGCGGCCGCGTGCGTGCTGGTCGACGACCAGGGACCTCACTTCGGCGACGCCGCCGCCGAGCGGCGCCAGTTCGGCGCAGCCGACGACAACGCCGTCGTTCTCGGCGACCAGGAAGCGCGGCGCGCAGCTGGTGACATCCTCGAGGGTACGCGGCAGCAGGTGCCCGGCTTCGAGGTTCGCCACGATCAGGTGGTGGATGGCGGCCGCATCGAGTGCGGTGGCCTGTCTGAATGTCACGTTCATGCCTGGCTCCCTTCCGTGCAGACGGCGATCGCTGCTTCGAGATGCGCGACCCCTTCGTCGAATTCGGCTGCCGTAATCACGTACGGCGGCAGCAGTCGGACCACGGTGTCCGACGTCCTGTTGATGAGCAACCCGCGCTCGAGTGCGGCTTCAACGACCGGCGCGGCTGGACGATCGAGATCGATGCCCCAGATCAGCCCTTCGCCGCGGACTTCCCGGACCGCCGGCAGCCTCGACGCCATCGCCCGCAGCGACGCCCCGGCGTGCGCGCCGACCTGGGCGACGTGCTCCATGAGGCCGTGCTGGGTGAGTTCCTCGAGGAACACGAGCGCGGCGCGGCAGGCGAGCAGGTTGCCGCCGTAGGTGCTGCCGTGATCCCCGAACGCGGCGGCCTCGGCGACCTTGTTGCTGAACAGCGCGGCCGCGACCGGCACGCCGGCGCCGAGTGACTTGCCGACGGCCATGAGATCGGGCCGCAGCCCGAGCGCGCCTGAGTAGAACGGCCGGCCCGTCCGTCCGAGTCCGCACTGCACTTCGTCCGCGATGAGGAGCGCACCAGTGCGGGCGCAGCTTTCGCGGATGGCATCAGCCATCTCCTGGCTTATCGGCCGGACGCCGCCCTCGCCCTGGATCGGTTCGACGATCACGGCGGCTGTCTCAGACGACACTGCCGCGTGCAGCGCCGCGGTGTCGTCCACCGGCACGAAGGTCACGTCGCCAACGAGCGGCGCGAACGGCGCCCGGTAGTGCTCGTCCCAGGTGACCGACAACGCACCCATGGTGCGGCCGTGAAACGAATGCTCGAACGCGACGAACTGCTTCCGGGGAGCGCCCTGCGCGTGCCAGTAACGGCGCGCGAACTTCAGGCACGCTTCGATCGCTTCAGCGCCGCTGTTGCAGAAGAACGCGCGATCCAGCCCGGAGAGCGCAATGAGGTGCGACGCGACTTCCGCCTGCAGCGGATGAAAGAACAGGTTCGACGTGTGGAGCAGTTCGGACGCCTGGGCGGCGAGCGCGGCGGCGAGCTTTGGATTGCCGTGGCCAAGCGCCGCCACTCCAACGCCCGAGATCAAGTCGAGGTAGCTGCGGCCTTCGGCCGTATAAAGGCGGCAACCCTCGCCGCGCGCGAATACCACCGGGTTACGCCGGTAGACCTGGAGGATCGTCTTCGCCTCGTCGGCCATCACGTTGGTCATCGTTGCCATGCTCAAGCGCTCACCTCGGCCCGGAGCACTCGCGTGCCGGCCGCACTGTCGAAATCACTGACGCCGCGTCCGGAGACGATCGCGACCTCAGGAACACCGGCTCCGATTGCGCCGCGGCACGCCAGCAGCTTCGCGACCATCCCCGAGTGCGCGGTGCCGGACGCGATCATCGCGTCCACGTTCTCGAGTGTCAGCGTCGGGATCGTCGCGCCATTGGCGTCCAGCACACCCGGGGTCCCGCCCGCGATGACCAGCCG